>DATNIV010000546.1:0-5627 GCA_035604255.1 Telmatospirillum sp.
AGACCCCCCCCGACAATTCGGTCAGACCGTTCTCGTTGGGGAAAGTGACCACCGGAATCTTGTAGATCGATACCTGTTGCCCGTTGTCGTAAGAGGCGATGACGTCACCCGAACTGTCGATCGAAACACCCGTCAAACTGCCATATTGCACGCCATTCTGCGAATAGCTCTTCACCGAAATGGCCAGTGCCGTCGACGATGTCGTCGAGAACTGCGACAAACCGTTGGTCGCGTTCGCGGTGCCAAGATTGACCGCGACCGAACTGGCCGACGCGCCGTCGGTCCATTGGGCGGACAGGATCGGTTCCGTTCCGTCGCTCGACATCGGCGCCGTCCCTGTGGTCGCTCCGGTTGCATCAATCGTTTTCAACGGCGAAATGGTCTTCAAGGATCCGTTGGAGTTGAAACTGACCTCGTAGGAATAGGAGCCGACGACCGTCGCGCCATTGGCATCGAGCAAGGACCCCGTGCTCGATGTGCCCGCCGCATTGGTCGGGGAACTCACCGTCATCAGCCAGGTGTTGTCGCCCGACGCCGTCCAGGTCACCGGGAAGGTTTCCGCGACACCCAGCGAATCATAGACCGTCATCGAGGTGCTTTTGGAGAAACTGGTCCCGACATCGGAGGCGAAGGTGGCCCAATTGGTGCCCGGCATCGTCACGGTGACGGACGAACCGCCTGCGTTGGTGGATATGACATCCGGCAGGGATGGTCCGGCGCCAAGGGTAAGAGGGTCACCCGTCGCCACATCCGTTGCGTTTGTGATCGCCCCAGTGGTGGCGTCCACCGTCACCGAATACAGAAGCTGGGAACCCGAAGAGGCTGTGACGCCACCGCTTGTATCGGAAATGGTTTCCCCGCTCGGCGCGTTGATGGCGACCTGATAGGTGGTGGTGGTGGCCGTCGAAGAGGTTTTGACATAAGCCATCGTCAAATCCGCACTCGTACCGGACGCAGTTGTGTAACCGAACGTCCCCAGAGCATTCTGCGCGGCGGCGGGAAAATTGGCCGACAAGGTGTAATTGGTGGTGGCGACCGCGGATGAATTGTACTTGCTGACATTCACCGTTTCCAGGGACGCCAGATTGTCGGAATTGGTCGCGGTGACATTGCCGCTGGTGTCGGTCGGCCAGCCTTGCAGATAGTAATTGGTCCCGGACAAATACAGGTTGCCGGTCTTATCCGTATCGAAGGCGCCGTTCCGCGTATAATAAGTCTGTCCGCCGCTGAGTCCGGCGCTGACCGCGAACAGGCCATTGCCGCTGATCGCCATATCGGTGGTTACGCTGGTCGCGGTGACCGTGCCTTGCGCCAGCACATTCTGCCGCGAACTCGCCGCCACGCCACCCGAGGTGAAGGTCGCGCCATTGCTCAACTCGGTCAGCAGACTGGTGAACTGGGTCGCCACCGACTTGTAGCCGGTTGTCTGCGAATTGGACAAATTGTTCGAGATCGTGGACAGCGCCGTGCTTTCCGACAGAAGACCCGAAACCGCTGAAGACATTGCTGCGTCCATGATCCTACTCCTTGATCTTTATTCGGTCTGGGCCGGTTTTAACTGCCAATCGTCGAAACTTTGGAAACGGCGACATCAACGTCGCCGATCTGCAAGACGGTCGTCCCGCTTGAACTGTCGACGCCGGTGACGACGCCGATCAAATCGGTCGAGGTGGTCACAGCGGCACCGGTGGAATCCGTGGCCGTCACCGCCAGCGTGTAGTCGCCGCTGCTCAGGGTGCTTCCCGACGTCGTGCTCCCATTCCAAGAGAAGGAATGCGTTCCGGATGTCGCATCGCCGGTGGTGCTATAAACGGTGTCGCCGTTCGAGTCCTTGACCGACAGCTTAACGTCGTTGGCGGCCGAATCGAGCGTGTAGGTCCATTTGGCCGTGCCGCTCTGCATCGCCGTGGTGTCACCACTCGCGGTCACCGTTTTGCCGATATAGCCGAGGCCATTGGAGGTTGTCAGCGTATTCAGATTGGTGGAGATCGTTCCCAGGGTTGAGTTGATCGCCAGTTCCTGTTCGACCCCCGACAATTGGATCATTTCGCTGGTGAACGTGTCGGTGTTGGTCGGATTCATGGGATCCTGGTTCTTCAACTGCGTGGTCAGCAGCGCCATGAAGGTGGTGTAGGACGCGCTGGCCGACGCTGCCGCCGTGGCCGACGACGTCGACGAGGTCGAAGTCGAGGACGTGCCGGACGTTGTGTTTATCGCTGATGTCATCGCATCCTATCTCCCGATCTTCTGGTGACCAGAGCGCCTCTGCAGCCCGGATACACCAAACGTTCTTACCGTTCCGACCATCTCAACACCCTCTTCCTGGAGCCTCTGCGCAGAACCTACCCAGTCGCCACTAGGAAGAATTTGCCCTCACTGCAGTTTTGACCCATCTCGACCCCGCCAAAAACCCAGGAAACCCGCGGCGGAACCAATATCTCGGCACCCATCGATGCAGGATGTATGCCAATCCCGGCACCCAGCCAGAGTCTCCATCCAGGGAAACGATTTCAGATTGAGGGATGACTAAGAAAGATTCCGTTAGTCTCCTCGTCATACCCGGCCTTGTGCCATGGCTGTCCGGCACGGTTTGTGCGTCGCCTTTATTTGAGTTGTGACCACAACCAAAAACCGTCATTGCCGGACTTGATCCGGCAATCCATGATCGTGTGTATCAGGCGACGTCATTTGAAGCGGGCACGTGGATGCCCGTGTCAAGCACGGGCATGACGACTTTTGATTGAACAATCGGGCATAAGTTTTCTCGAATATTAAAGACAAAAACCGTGCCGGACAGCCGTGGGACGAGCCCGGCTATGACGGAAATGGAAATTGTTGCGTCTGCGCCCCCACCCTTGTGCCCTGCTTCGCCATCAAGCTTTCATTAACCCTATGCTGCTACCCTGAAACGTCGCCTGACGTAGCGAGGCGACGCTTGTTTTTCCTGTTTCTCGGTGTCCTTGGTGCACAACCCCACTCAGTCCAGTGACATCGGCGGGAAGAGGCCCGCGACATGAACCGCAAGCAACGCCGTGCGGCGCTGAAAGGCAATGTCTCCCCGGCCGTCGGCGAAGCCGAGGCGCTGAACCGGCGGGGCCTTGCCCTCGCCGGGCAAGGGGGCGGCGACGACGCCCGTTTCCTCGGCGAAGCGGCCGAATTGTTCCGTCAGGCCTGCCGCCACCATCCCACCTTCGCCGAAGCCTATAATAATCTGGGCGCGTCCCGTCATCGCCAGGGACGACATGCGGAAGCGGCGGAAGCTTGTCGGAACGCCTTGACCCTAAAGCCGGATGATGCGTCGGCTCTGTACAATCTAGCCTTGGCGTTGAACGCGATGGGCCGGCTCGAAGACGCCGCGGCCTGTTATCGGAAGGCGCTGACCGTCAGGCCGGATGACCCGAGCACGCTCAACAATCTCGGCATCGCGCTCAGCGCTCTCAACCGACCGGACGAAGCGGAAACCGTCTTCCTGTCCCTTTTGCCTCTGAGAGCCGACGACCCAGAAGCCTATAACAATCTGGGGGCCGCTCTGGCGGCGCAAGGCAAATTCGACCAAGGCATGACCGCCTACAAGACGGCGATCACACTGAGGCCGCACTATGTCGAAGCCCACACCAATCTCAGTTCCGCCCTGTTCGAACAGGGACAGTTCGCCCTCGCCGCCAAAGCGGCGCGGACGGCGCTCGCCTTTCAGCCTGAATCGACGGTCGCGCACAATAATCTCGGTGTCGCCCTCCAGGCCATGGGACGGTTGCGCGAAGCGGAAAGAGCGTTCCGCACTGCCATCTCGCTCGACCCGGATTTTTCCGAAGCGCACTACGATCTCGCCATCACGCTTCTGCAGGGCGGCTTTTTTCCGGAAGGTTGGCGAGAGCACGAATGGCGGTGGAGCGGCGCTGTCGAAAATCTGACGCCCCGGCAATTTCCCCAACCTCGCTGGGCCGGCGAGCCCTTGGCCGGACGCACCATCCTGTTTTATGCCGAACAGGGAATGGGCGATATCCTGCAATTCGCGCGCTACACGTCTTGCCTTGCCGCACTGGGCGGCCGTGTCATCCTTGAGGTCTATCGGCCATTGGTCCGGCTCCTGACCAGCGTCCCGGGCGCCGCGCAGGTCGTGGCGATCGGTGACCCTCTGCCAGCCTTCGACGTCCATCTCCCGCTGATGAGCGCCCCGCATCTTCTGGGAACGACGGTACAGAATATTCCCACGGACATTCCCTACGTCCATCCCGACGATGCCCTGGCGACGGTTTGGAAAAACCGTCTCTCTGGCCTCACCGGCCTGAAGGTGGGGGTGGTCTGGTCCGGCGATCCCCGCCCGGATAATCCGCGCGCCCACGCCGTCGATCGCCGTCGCAGTCTGTCGTTGTCTCAACTGGAGCCCTTGCTGGCCATGCCAGGCGTCAGTTTCGTCAGCCTGCAAAAAGGATCGCCGGCGGCGCAGTTGACAACGGTCGCGCCCGAGATCCGTCCGCTCGACCGGATGGACGACGTCTCCGACTTCGCCGACACCGCCGCTCTGGTCGCCAATCTCGATCTGGTGATTTCGGTCGACACCTCGGTGGCGCATCTGGCCGGCGCGCTGGGAAAGCCGGTGTGGATTCTCTCGCGCTTCGACGGGTGCTGGCGCTGGCTGACGGATCGCGACGACTCGCCCTGGTATCCGACGGCCCGGTTGTTCCGGCAGGAAACTCCAGGCGAGTGGAAGAACGTGGTCGCCCGGGTCGCGGCTGCGCTGGAAAAACACATGTTAACCGTCACCCCCGGGCTTGACCCGGGGGTCCATACACCGCCGCCGTCACAGACTCCTCACCCCCATAACGATGGGAATACCCGGATCAAGTCCGGGAATGATGAGACTCGATTTGAGACGGGCGCCACCATCAACGCCGCATTCGACGAAGCCTTGCAACACCATCAGGCGGGACGACTGGACGATGCCGAGACCCTGTATCGCCTGAGCATCGCCAATGACCCGCAGCATGCCAGAAGCCATTACAATCTTGGCCTGATCGCCCTCCAAAGGGGCCGGCATGAAACGGCTGTCGAAAAAATCCGCCAAGCCCTTGACCTTCATCCCGCCAACCCCGAAGCCTGGACCAACCTGGGAATCGCCCTGCAGGCGTTGGGGCGCCTAGAGGACGCCATCGTCGCCTTCCACGCGTCGCTTGATCAATGTCCCGACGATGCGCGAGTCCATTACAATCTGGCCATCGCTCTGGGTTTGTCGGGAAAGCATCAAGACGCCATCCCGTCTTTCCTCAGCGCGATCACCCTGAACCCGGCTCTCGACGAAGCCTATAACAATCTGGCCGTCGCCATGGTCTCGCTCGGCCGAAATGAAGATGCTATCCCGGCCTTTCAAAGAGCGATCGTCCTTCACCCCGATGATGCCGATACGCGCTTCAATTTAGGCATGGCACTCCACTGCCTGGACCGCGTCAAGGAGGCCGCGACGGCCTTTCAAGCGACGACCGAGATCAACCCCCTCCGCGCCGAAGCGCATGGCGCTCTCGGCGCCATGCACCTGCAAATGGGCAATCCCGTTGAGACCGAGCGGGCTTGCCGCAGAGCGATCACGCTCGCGCCCGACAATGCGTCGGCACGTTCGAACCTTGCGGCGG
>DATNIV010000547.1:0-6959 GCA_035604255.1 Telmatospirillum sp.
GACGGGCACGTTGAGTTTGAGCGTGCCTGTCGGATTGTCCCGGAAGTCGTTCACCGCATCGATAGCCGAAGAAATTTCGCCGAGCGCCGGGGCCAGCCGTTCCATCAGCCGCGTTCCCGCTTCCGTCGGCGTGACGCTGCGTGTGGTGCGGTTGAGCAGACGAACGCCAAGTCGGGTCTCAAGGCGGCGAACCGCCTCGCTCAGCGTCGACGCCGAGACGCCTCGGAGCGCGGCGGCACGGCGGAAGCTTCGTTGCCTGGCCACGGCGGCAAAGGCGTCGAGATCGGCAAGATCAGGTTCGGTCATTGTTCGAAATTCCGTACAGATCATGCCATTATTGACCAAATATCGAACGCGATGCCAGCCCCTATCATCACGCCATGCCCCAGGACGTGGCGGTCCTCGATGCGCACAGATGAACGCGGATGCCCCTTCACGGCTCACAGAAGGACACAGATAACAAAAGCGCCGCAGGCTTTGATCTCGTTTGTCGAAGCCTCCGGTGCCGAAATCGTCCCCGATTGCCCGAGGGGCTGTGCAGGCAAGCTTTTCCGTGGCATCTGTGAGCCGCGAAGCGGCACCCGCGTTCATCTGTGATCAAAATATCCTGCGTACCAGCCAAACTGTTCGTCGGAACGCACAGATGCGTGCGCCGCAGCGAAGATGGATGCAAATCATTGCCCGTGTCGAGGAGAGGGGAAAAACGGCATCATGAGAACCGCGGGATCGATTGCACGGAGTTATTGTTCCTGTTATGTTCCCATCATGCTCGGAGTTCTTTTCTTTCTCGGTGGAGCGGTGTCGTTGACGGGGCTGCGGATTGGGGGGTGCTGAATGCCGTCGATCTGCCGCGACTGCGGACGCGAGGTCGGAGAGGGCATTTCGGTGTGTCCGACCTGTGGCTCGGACCGCATCCTGACGCATCCCGAATTGTTTGATCTTTCTTTCGCGCACATCGATTGTGACGCCTTCTACGCGAGTGTCGAAAAACGGGACAATCCCGAGCTCAAGGACAAACCGCTGATCGTCGGTCATGCCGGCGGGCGTGGCGTGGTGACCACCGCTTGCTATATCGCCAGGCGCTTTGGGCCGCGTTCGGCGATGCCGATGTTCAAGGCGCTCGCCCTGTGTCCCGATGCCGTGGTGATCGCCCCCGATATCGCCAAATACAAACGCGTGAGCACGGCCATTCGGGCGTTGTTTGCCAAGGCGACGCCTGTGTTCGAACCGGTTTCGCTCGACGAGGCCTATCTCGATCTTTCGCAAGGCGTGCGCCTGATCGACCGGTCGCCGGCGATCATTCTCGCTCGCCTGGCCCGGGCCATCGAACGGGACATTGGGGTCACCGTGTCGGTTGGTCTCAGCTACAACAAGTCTTTGGCCAAATTGGCCTCCGATCGAAACAAGCCCTGCGGTTTTTCGGTGATCGGCCGGGTCGAGGCACCCGCTGTTCTCGCCCAATTGCCGGTGACCGCCATCCATGGCATCGGCGCTGCGACGGCCCGCCGTTTGGCTGAAGAGGGGATCACCCGGGTCGAGCAGTTGCAGATCATGCCCGAAGCGGCGTTGGTGTCGCGTTTCGGCAAATTCGGACGGAATTTATCGCGTCTCGTGCATGGCGACGACCCGCGTCGCGTGGTCGCCGACCGTCCGTGCAAAAGCGTTTCGACCGAGACGACCTTCTCGCACGATCATGTGGACTTCCAACCGCTTGCCGAGAGCCTGCGGAACCTCGCCTTTTCGCTTGAGGCGCGGTTGAAGCGGGCGGGGGTGGCGGGCGAGACGCTTGTCCTCAAGCTGAAGACGGCGGACTTTCACAGCTTCAGTCGTCAGGTGGGATTGCCCTGCCCGACTCAACGGGCGAGTGTTTTGTTCGAGCACGCTCTTCCTTTGTTGCGGCGCGAGGCCGACGGCAGAGCGTTCCGACTGGTCGGTATCGGTGTCGACCATCTGGTGCCCGCCGAACGTGCCGATCCACCGGATCTGTTTCGCGCAATCGCGGCGCGGTGACGAAGCAAGCGGTTCGACAGTGATGAACCGCCCCCCTATTGCCAAGGATTACGCCAGTCACCATCTTGTCTTCCATGGAAGAAGAAGATGCCATTGAATGCGTGGGTGAATGCCGGATCGTGGTGCGCAGCGAGACGAAGCCGGGCGATGACGGCCAATCGCTCACCGAAAAGATCGAGTGGTGCACACGGTGCGGTCTTATTTTTTCGCGTGAGACTCTGCCAGCTCCGCATCCGCGTGGCGGAGCCCCTGCGGGCCATCGGTAAATTGCAGAGCGGCCAAGCGGGCATAGAGTCCTCCGGCTTCGACCAGGGACTCGTGGGTTCCTTCTGCGACAATGCGTCCTTCGTCGATGACGACGATGCGGTCGGCGCGCAGCACGGTTGCCAGGCGATGAGCGATGGCCAGGGTGGTGCGGCCGGTGGCCAGATGTTCGAGCGCCGTCTGCACGGCCCGTTCGGATTCGGCATCCAGAGCCGAGGTTGCTTCGTCGAGCAGCAGGATCGGAGGATTGCGTAAAATCGCTCGGGCAATGGCGATGCGTTGGCGCTGGCCGCCGGAAAGGCGGACGCCTTTTTCGCCAAGAAAGGTGTCAAACCCCTCCGGCAGTTGATCGAGGAATTCGCTGGCGGAAGCGGCATCGGCGGCGGCCCGGACTTCAGCATCGCTCGCATCGGGGCGCCCATAGCGGATATTCTCCCGAGCTGACGTTCCGAAGATGATCGGATCTTGAGCAACCAAGCCGACGTGGCGGCGAACGTCGGCCGGATCGGCGGTTGTAAGATCGACCCCATCGATTCGGATTTCCCCGGAGGCCGGGTCATAGAAGCGCAGAAGCAACTGAAAAACCGTGCTTTTGCCGGCGCCGGAGGGGCCCACCAAAGCCACGGATTCGCCGGGAGACACCGAGAGCGAGAAATCGTGCAGGGCGGCCTGGTCGGGGCGGGCCGGGTAATGGAAGGTGACGGCGTCAAAGCTCACCCGTCCAACGGCCGGTCTTGGAAGAGCCACAGGCACGGGGGGAGCGATGATGGAGGGCCGGGTTTCCATCAGTTCGAGAACACGTTCCGCCGCCCCGGCCGCCCGCTGCAATTCGCCGATCACTTCGGAAACGGTACCGCCGGAAACGGCCACCAGGATGGCGTAGAAGACGAAAGCCGATAGGGCGCCACCGGTCATGCGCCCGGCGATGACATCATAACCGCCCACCCACAGCACCACGGCGACGGCGCCGAAGGCCAGGAAAATCACCGCAGCCATCAGCCAGGAGCGCATTTTGATGCGTTGTGTCGCGACGGCGAGCGTGGCGGTGACCCGGCTGGCGAACTGCTGACGATCGGTCGCTTCGTGGGTAAATGCTTGGACCGTACGGATGGCATTGACGGCTTCTTCCACATAGGCGCCGATGTCACCAACGCGGTCTTGGCTTTTGCGCGACAGAACCCTGACCCGCCGGCCGAAGAGGATGATCGGGACGACCACGGCCGGAACGACGACCAGCACGATGGCGGTCAGTTTGGGACTGGTGACCGCCAGCATGACGATGGCGCCGACCAAAGTCAGAAGATTGCGGAGCGCTAGCGACAAGCTCGACCCGATGACCGTTTGCAACAGTTCCGTATCGGTGGTCAGTCTCGAGAGCACATCGCCGGTTTTGGTGGTTTCGAAATAGGCGGGACTGAGAGCGATAACGCGGGCGAACGCGGCGATTCGGAGATCGGCGACCACTCGTTCGCCGATCCACGAGACCAGATAGAAGCGAGCGCCGGTGGCGATGGCCAGCAGCACGACGACGCCGACGAAAGCGATGACGGTGCGGTTGAGCAAGGTGGCGTCGCCGGCCCGCAAGCCTTGATCGACGATGTGGCGCAGCCCCTGGCCGAGCAGCAGAACCATCAGCGACGAGACGATTAATGCCAGACCGGCACCCACCAAATACGGCCGATAGGGCCGCAGATAGCTGTAAAGAGGGCGAAGGCGGGAAAACGGCAGCGACGATGATGGTTTTCTGGGGTCGGTCGATATAGTCGTCATCCCTATCTTCGAAACGATCGCTTCCGCTTCAGCGTCATTGCGAGCCCGAGGCGACGCTATCCAGAACAGCTGTCAGTCTGGACGGCTTCGCTTGCGCTCGCAGTGACGAGCTTTTTCGTTCAGCGCCGGTCGGCAACTCGCAATGCTGCTCTTTTGCATGACGGGCGCAGCTTTGTTTCCCGTCTTCAGGAAGGAGAGATGTGTGAAAAAGGGCGGTCCCACAAGGGGCGAGAGAAAATTAGCCCGCCATTATGCCCCTGTAAGCCATCTGATCGTCATACATGCGCTTGAACACCTTGTATTTTGCGTCGTGATACGCTTTCACGGTGCCGCCGGTCGGTTCGATGACCGTGCCGCTTTGGGTCATCGCACCCATCGCCGCCGTGACCGATTCGAACGCGCCGCCGGCAACGGCGCCCAGGATGGCCGAGCCAAGAAGCACCGCCTCGGGTTCTTCGGCCAGGATCAGGCGGCAGCCGGTCGCATCGGCATGCTCGCGCAAATAGACGGGGTTTTTGGTGCCGCCGCCGCAGGCCAGAATGGTGTCGATCCGATATCCCTTGTCATTCATTGCTTCGATGATGTGGCGGGTGCCGTAAGCGATTCCCTGGATCGTCGCCAGGTAAAGCCGTGCCAAATCCTCGGCCGTGTCCGAAAGCGGCTGTCCTGAGATCATTCCCCTCAGGGTGGGGTTGGCGCGTGGCGACCGGTTGCCGTGGAAATAGGGCAACACATGCAGATCCCGCGTCACGGCCGCGGCAAACGGGTGCGATTGCGCGATTTTGTCGAGATGCGCGTTCAAGCATTCATAGACGGTGTGGCCTTCCTTCCCGGCGGCGGCTTCGAGTTCCTTGCCGCGCGCGTGGCTGCGCACAATGAAATCGACCAGCGAGCCGGTTGCCGATTGTCCGCCTTCGTTCAGCCAAAGACCTGGGATCATCGCCGAGAAATAAGGGCCCCAAACGCCGGGGACGAATTGCGCTTCCGCGGAGACCGCCATATGGCAGCTCGAGGTGCCGCCGATCAAGGCCAACCGCTGCTCCAATTGCCGTTGATCGGGACGAAGACCGTCCACGGCCGCGCCAATGACGCCGATACCGCCGGCATGGGCGTCGATGATCGAGGTGCCGACGGGAATGCCGGCGGACAGGCCGAAGTCGGCCGCCGCTTCGGCGGAAAGGCCACGGCCCACCGGCGTCGCCATCGGCAGGACGTCGTCGCCGATGCGTTTGAATCCCTCTTCGGCAAGTTCGCCCAAACCGATCTGGCGGAAATAGCTCTCGTCCCAGCGTCCTTCATGGCCGAGATAGGTCCATTTGCAGACGGTGGAGCAAAGAGACCGCGATGTCGAACCGGTCGCTTTCCAGGTTAGAAAGTCCGGCAGATCAAAAAAGTGAGCGGCCCGTTGCCACGTCGAAGGCATCTTCTCCTTCAGCCAGAGAAGCTTGGGCGTTTCCATCTCCGGCGAAATGGTATTGCCAACATACCGCAGGATGTCATGTCCGGAGGCGTTGATGCGCTGGGCCTGATCGATGGCGCGATGGTCCATCCAGACGATCACATTCTGTTCGTCATTCGCCGTTGGGCTGACCGTTACCGGCTTGCCGTTCCCGTCGAGGACAACGAGGGAACAGGTGGCATCGAACCCGATGCCACGGACGGTGAGATTATTACCGGCCTCGGCCATCGCCTCGCGGACCGATACGCAGACGGCCTTCCAGATATTGTCGGAAGATTGTTCGACATAGTCGGCTTCCGGGCGCCACATCTGGATGGTGCGGCTCGCGCGGCCGAGGCTTCGTCCCGCCAGATCGAAGACGCCGGCGCGAGCGCTTCCCGTCCCCACGTCCACCCCGATCACCACATCCGTCATCGCGCGTTTCCTTCCGTCTCTATTGTCCATTTTCACGGTTAAAATTCTTCATGAACGAAATTTATCGCACTCTTGCGATTGCTTGTCGCGCCGTTCCTGTCGCGGAGCGGCGGCCCTTCGTTCCATCTGGGACCCGGATCCCCATCGGGGCGGGCTTGCGAACCGGGACGATTGACGCCGGTTCGCAAGTCTCGGGTTTCAGATCAATGCGATTTGGTGTCTGCCAGGTTTCTCTTTGAGGTTTCCGGCCCGAAGTAGGCCGCGGCCGCAGAGACCAGAGCGGCGATGACGACATAGGCGGCGACATAGGTCCAGCCATTGTTGTCCGCGGCGCTCAAGGCCTTGGCGATGAATGGTGTGGACCCGCCGGCGACGATAGAGCCGAGTTGATGTCCGATCGAGGCGCCGCTGTAGCGGACTTTCGCACCGAAGAGTTCGGTGAAAAAGGCGGGCTGGACAGCGTTGATTGCGTTGTGGGCGACGTTGATCAGCAGGAAATAACCCAAAACGATCAATGTCATATTTCCCGACTGCAGCAGGGAGAAGAACGGGAAGGCGGCCGCCGCGGCGAACAGGGCGCCAAAAATATAGATCGGACGACGGCCGACCTTATCCGACATCCAGCCGAAAAATCCGTGCATGGGGAAAGCGATGACGCAGGTCACCATGATCACCGAAAGCAATGTCTGCTTGGGAATGGCCAACTGACCGGTGGCATAGGACACGGCGAAAACCGTTACCAGGAAAAACGGCACGCTTTCGGCGAAACGCAACAGCA
This sequence comes from Telmatospirillum sp., assembly GCA_035604255.1. Taxonomy (GTDB): domain Bacteria; phylum Pseudomonadota; class Alphaproteobacteria; order Rhodospirillales; family Magnetospirillaceae; genus Telmatospirillum. The sequence goes on from DATNIV010000547.1 coordinate 6,696, forward strand.
TGATCAACACGATGCTCCGCCAGGAATCGCGGAACACCTGGACGACAGGGGCACTCTCCTTCTTCTTGTCGGTTTTCACCTCGGCCAGGGTCTGTTTGAACACTTCGGTTTCGTCCAGCTTCGAACGAAGATAGAGGCCGAAGGCGACCAGGATGCCGCTCGCCAGGAAGGGCAGGCGCCAGCCCCAACTCATCAATTGATCGTCCGGGAGGAAGGCGATCAAAGAGAAAGCGCCGGTTGCCAGGAGTTGTCCGGAAAACCCGC
>DATNIV010000548.1:0-3284 GCA_035604255.1 Telmatospirillum sp.
CACATTGCCGAGTCTTGCGGCCTGTCTCGCCACATCGTCGAAGATTATCTCTATTCGGATGCGGGGATCAGCGCCATCGAGCTGGAGAACGCCCGCTTTCATCGCTTGGGCGTCAGTGGCGTGCCCTGCTACATCCTGGACGACCGCTATGCCGTGGCCGGAGCCCAAGAACCGGACATGCTGGCCCGCCTGCTTGACATCGCCCAAGGGGCCGAATTGGAAACAGCCTCCCGCTAGAGCACTGACGCGTTCAGTTTGCGTCAGTGCACTAGCCCTCCCCCGCCTTTCTTGCAGTTTTGTTAAATATAGGGCCGAATCCCACTATCACTGTTGTGGGTTTTGGCAAGTCATCGAAGAATAAAGCTCTTCCAGTTTGCCGATATCGGTTGGAAAACAATCATTCTTCGAGGCAATGAAAATGGATAAGGTTTGGAACGGAAAGGCTTGTTCACGCCGTGATTATTTGCGCCTGTCCGCCTGTGGCGCCTTGGCTGCCGCTGTCGCCCAGGCGCCATCCGCCGCAATCGCCGCCACAGGGCCGACCAAAGCGCGCCTGACGCTTGACCAATGCGCCAGTCTTTCGCCGCTCGACATGGCCCAAAAATCGGCGATTGCCGTGAGCAGCAACCATTTTCTGTTGAAATGTGCCGACAGCATCACGGATCGGGGGCTTAAAACGGCGGTCGGACAGATTCTCCGCCAACCGGCACCAACCGTTCTGACCCGTTTTGCTTCGAACGAGGCGAAAGACGCGATTCGCCAGCAATTGCTGGCGGACGGTCTGTTGAAACCGGACGTCGCCCTCGACCAGCTCTTCCCGCCGGCGCGCAGCCCGTCGGAACCGCCCCAGCCTTTCCTGTCGGCGCCGGGCAGCGGTTATATGAGCCATCACGCCTACCCGGGCGGTCTCAGCGTCCATGTGGCGCTCAATGTCCGCTCGTCGCTTGGTCTTTTCGCCGGTTATCATGATACGTTTGGCGTCACGCTTAACCGTGATGTCGTCCTCGCCGCCCAGCTTCTGCACGATCTGCACAAGCCGTGGGTCTTTCAATGGCAAGCCGACGCAAGCGCGCTGCCCGAATATACGGTTGCCGGAACAGGCGATCATCACATTTTGGGGATCGCCGAATCGCTCTACCGCGGGCTCCCGGCCGATGTGGTGGTGGCCCAAGCCTGCGCTCACGACAATCCCGGTACCCCGGAAGAGGAAGCGAAAGTCGTCGGTTATCTGAAAGCGGGCGCCATCATCGCCGGCATCAACCCGGTTCTCGCCGGATTGCTGTCGTCGGATGGCAAGACGGTTGTCCAGCCCCGCAAGATCGAAGGCTTCGTCACGCACCTGGGCGATCATGATTGGGTTCTGGCCGTTCCCGCAGCCCATTGGACCATCGATCTGTTGGGGGAAATCGCCCGCGAGGATTACCAAATGACCGCTGCCGATTTGAAATCGGCGACGTTCAACAGCTTCCGTAATTATGTCTTCTCACAAACCACGATGATCGGCCTTCACCAGACCCACGCCATGGGCGGCCGCGACGCCGTCAGGTCCGTGGTCCATAATTTGGTCGTGCCGGTTTAACGTCGACCATTTCGCCTGTCACCTCGCAATGCTGACGTAATAATGAGCGCTCCCGTTCGGGAGCGCTCAGCAATCCACGTAATGAACCGCCAGGCCGCCCAGGGAAGTCTCCTTGTCCTTGGATTGCATGTCGGCGCCTGTCGACGCATGGTGCCGATCACGCTGTCCAGCGACACGCTGTGGCGCGTTCCCTTCAGACGGACAGACGCTGTTCGACCAGACTCACCCAATAGGAGGCACCGGTCGCCAGCGCAGCATCGTTGAAATCGTAGGATGGGTTATGCAACGAAGCCCGATGCCCCTCATCCGCCACGCCCATGAAGATATAGGCACCCGGCAGACGTTCCAGCATGAAGCCGAAATCCTCCGAGGCCATGGAGGGCGCACAATCGGCAATTACGCGATCCTCTCCGACCACCGCCTGCGCCGCCTTGGCCGCCTTGTTGGCGGAAGCGGCGGTGTTGACCGTCGCCGGATAGCGGTGCTCATAGGCCAGATGGGCGGTCGCGCCATAGCCGCCGGCGATGGATTGCGCGAGCGAGCGCATCTGGCTTTCGATCTTGGCCTGCACCTCGGGTGACATGGAGCGGACGGTTCCGCGAAGCACCACACTGTCGGGGATCACGTTCCAGGTATCGCCGCCGTGAATCTGGGTGATACTGACAACCGCTTGTTCCATGGGGCTGAGGTGGCGGCTGACGATGGTCTGCAGGGCCAGCACGATCTGCGCCGTGGCAATGAAGGGATCGATCCCGGTTTCCGGCATGGCCCCGTGGCAGCCTCGGCCCGTCACGGTGATTTCGAACGTATCGAAGGCCGCCATCATGGTCGAACGATTGATGGCGAACGACCCCAACGGCAACGCCGGCCAATTGTGCAGACCGAACACTTCGGAACAAGGAAACAGCTCGAACAACCCGTCATCGATCATCCGGCGCCCGCCCCCCTCGTTTTCCTCGGCGGGTTGGAAGATCACATGGAGGGTTCCGCGAAAATTGCGACTACGGGCCAATTGGCGGGCGGCGCCCAACAGCATGGTGGTATGCCCGTCGTGACCGCAGGCATGCATCTTCCCGGCATGGCGCGAGACATAAGCAAGATCGGTTTTTTCCTCGACGAACAAGGCATCCATGTCGGCCCTGAGGCCGATCACCGGCCCGTCTCCGATGGACAGGGTTCCAACAACGCCGGTTTCCGCCAGGCCCCGATGCACCGCGAAGCCGTCCATCGCCAATTGCGCCGCCACGAACGCGCTGGTGCGCATCTCGGTGAAGGCGGTTTCCGGATGGGCGTGCAGGTCCCTCCGCCAGTCGCCCATCGCCGTAACAATGTCGTCGTCCAGTCTCGTCATCACCTTAAAGTCCTGGAGTCGGACGATTTTTGATGGGATCGCTTTGCGATTCCGTCAAAAATCTGAATCCGTCTCTCTTCAATAGGTTAGAGGGCGATTCAGACATCAGATCGAGCCAATACTAGTTCGATCTGATGTCATCGCGCTCTAGTGGCGGAAAAATTGGGCGATGATGGTCGCCCCCAAGAAGGTGCCGCCATTGGCCATCAGTGAGGTGACGATGATCGGCCAGCCCAAACGGCGGAAGGCCGATACGTCCTTGGCCACCGACAAACCGGCATAGGCCAGGATAGGGGTGATGAGGGCCAGTGCGTTGATTTTGCCCGTCATGGCCGAGATTTCGGCGGCATAAGG
>DATNIV010000549.1:0-4345 GCA_035604255.1 Telmatospirillum sp.
GACGTCGCCGACCTTGTTGAACGGCGCCTGAATATGGGTTCTTTTGTGATGCTGACCGGGAAGAGCCATGAGCTTGACGCCATCCCAATCGGCCGGCAGCGCAAACGAAATGGCATAACCCTCGTCGCCCTTCCCCATGAATTTGGTCGGATTGACGATGATTTCGTCGACGTAAGGCGCGTTCGAGTTGCAGATTTTCGCGCCGCGGACGATGACGCCCTTGCAGGGCTTTCCGTCGACGCCGACACCGTCCACGTCCGTCTTGATCACATGGACGAACTGATCCGGATCGGGTTGTTGATGCGCCCTCTTATATTTGGGATTGCGGGAGCCCTTCACGTCGGTCTGGGCACAGTTGCAGATCAGGTCATGCTCCTGACAGAACAAAAGGTATTTGTTCAAGCGATCATGATATTTCGTGCCGCAGGCCTGATCGCAGTCGTATGAAACGACCGCAATAGCATTGAGGGCATCCGCCCCCATGCAGCGCTGGGTGCATCCGCCGACACGGTGGCAGAGCAGCCTCGTCATCAACTGCTTTTTGAGCAGATCGTCCTTGGACTGGTGAAGGTGCGTGAAACGATTGATTTTCTCGCCGGTGAGGTGCGAGGTCGCCGTGCAGACATCTTCGAATTCGGGATCATTGGCCATATCATAGGTCTGCTTCATGACATAGCAGCCTCCTTCGATCCAATTCCCCGACCTGTCGACCTGCTTCCCATTCAAATAGACGTTTGGCTTCATCTTGAGCAGTCGCGCTCTATAAGCCTCATAAGTACCGACACCCATGGTCCTACTCCTCATTCACATTACTTCGAAAACTTATTGAACCTCGGCAAACCGCACCTAACTCTGAGCGGAAGCCACGTGATCGAACGGAGTGACGTCCGTCAGCCAAAACAGGGTCACGTTGATCAGAGCGACGACGACCAGCAACGCGTAGGCGCCAAAATATCCGCCAAGGTAGGTGAGGCCAAACGCCAGAACGGCGTAAGCGCAGCACCGAATGATCGCCTGGATGGGCGCAATGATCCCGAATGCCTTGATGAAGGCCCCGCGGGGGAACTTATCGACCGCGATCGCAGTGGTCAGGTTCGTCGCCCCGCCAAGGCTTAACCCGCACATGATCAGGGAAATCCACAGCGTGACCGGGCTGAACTCGAACATGTTCAGGACGACGGCAACGATCCACCATACGCTGTAGAAGATAAGGGCAAATTTGCTGCCCAGCTTCTGGCCGATCCAGCCCCAGAAGTAGGAGCCGGGGATGCCGATCACCGCCGCGATGGCCAGGTAAAGAACGGCGGTGTGAAGATCATATCCCATGGTCATCAGCCTCGGCACGAGCTGACTCAGCACACCGATGAGGACGACATACACCCCGCCCGAAGCCAGCCCCATGAACCACACGTCCCGCATGCCCAGCAACTGCCTGGTCGTCAGGGGGCAGATGTAGGCCTCCTGCTCATCCCGGCTTTTCGCGATATCCTCGGCCGTCATGGGAATATTATCCGGCGAGCAGCCGAACTCTTCCGGTATGTTCCTGGCGAAGACCGCAACCCCGACAATCATCAAGAACATCAGCACCGAGATGCCCCAGAAGCCATACTGCACGCCAAACACCGAGAACAGCCAAGCCAGGATCGGCACATAGATCGCGGCGGAAAAGGTCTGCCCCATGGTGCACCAACCCAGCGCCAGACTCTTCTTCTGGGGGAACCAGTTGGCGATCAGCGTGGTTCCGCCGACATAGGCGAAGCCCGTGCTGAAGAAACACACCCCGAAAAACAAGATGACGAAGGACGTCACCGTCCCCCAGGTCCCCAGCAACCCGAAACAGATGCCGGTGGCGAACAGACAGATCATGATCGTCGACTTTGCGCCTTTTTTCTCGCAATATTTGGCGCAAACGAACGATGCAACGACAGAACCCCAAGTTGCCGGGGTCGCCAGGAACAGTAATGTATGATTATCAAGGCCATAGGCGGCGCAAAGGGTCGGGATAATAACATTCAGACCGTGTGTGTTTGACCCGGACGCCACCCAAAACATGATCCCTTCCATAAGGATGATCGACCATCCACGCGGACCAAAGTTGCTTCTGCCTGAATGACTGACATCCTGCTCTTTTTGAATAAAACTTGAACACTCAGCCGAAGCAGCGCTTGCTTTCTCACTCATGACGCTTCCCATCCCTTATATTTTATTACCACCCGATTAGGGCGACTCGCTCTTTACAAGCATTGTTGTTTCTTCTTTCGCCCCATCGGGCCTTGTCCGGATACTAGATGTCCACAGCCACCGCATCAGGGCAGATCGTAGTCATGGGCGACCTCCTCTCCGTTGAGGACGCGAAGAACGCCGAGCGCCAGCGATTCGAGTTCGTTCTCGCCGGGTAGAACCTCGACCGGCGCGATGAATTGGATGCGTTCGGCGATCCAACCGGTGAGCAATGTGGAATAGGCGACCCCACCGGTGAGCACGATGGCGTCGACCTTTCCCGCGACCACCGTGGCGAGATCGCCGACGCCTTTGGCGATCTGATAGGCCATGGCGCGGTAGACGAGTTCGGCCTTTGCATCGCCGGCGGCGATCCGCCGCTCGACCTCGATTGCCGAGTTGGTGCCGAGCAGAGCCACCAGACCGCCCTGGCCGCGCTGCATCTTGCGCATCGTCAGATGGGAATACTCGCCGGAATAGCAAAGTTCGATCAGCGAGCGGCAATGAAGGCGACCGGCCCGTTCGGGCGAGAAGGGACCTTCGTCGTCGGAGACGATATCGACGACCTGACCTTGGCTATGAAGGGAAATGGTGATGCCGCCGCCGAGATGCGCCACGATGATGTTGGCTTTGCCATAGGCAATTCCAATCTTTTCCGCAGCCCTGCGGGCTTGCGCCCGCGAATTGAGAGCGTGAAACAGGCAGAGCCGCGGCACCGCCGGATTGCCGGTCACTTTGGCGATGTCCGTCAGTTCGTCGGTGCAAATCGCATCATAGATGTAAGCGGGAATCCCCAATCCCTCGCCAAGCTCGAAGCCGATAACGGCGGCGACATTGCACGCATGTTCGGAGGTCGGACGGTTCATCAGACGATCGATCATCCGCGTGTTGACCAGATACGCCCCCCCCTTAACCGGCGGAAGCGACCCGCCGCGCGCGGCGATGGCGTCCAACCGATCGACCGAGACCCCCGCCTTTTCCAAGGCATCGAGGAGCGCTTGCTTGCGCATATCGTACTGCGAGGCCGCCGTCGGATATTTCGCCAATTCCTCGGCGGGATGCTCGACGTTGGACTTGAATACTTCCCGCGCCCCTTCGTAGACGGCAATCTTGGTCGAGGTTGATCCCGGGTTGATGGAAAGAATGGTTTTCACGTCAGACATAAACGACCTCTTGGCAGGCGGCGGCGGCCAGGGCGACCGACATATGCTTGTCCGCGGTGGAAGAAGAACGGGAAACAAGAACAATCGGAACCTTGGCGCCGACGACGAAACCGGCCGATTTGGCGCCTGCCGAATAGACGAGCGCCTTGATCAGCAGATTGCCTGCCGTCAAGGCGGGAACGACCAGAAGATCGGCGTCGGCCGCGACCGCGCTCTGGTACTCTTTGAGGGCAACGGCCTCGCGATCGACGGCCAGATCGTAGGAGATCGGCCCCTCGACAATGCACCCCGTCAGTTCGCCAATCTGGTTGAGGCGCTTGAGTTCGGCGGCGTCGACGCTTTCGATCAACTTTGGATTGACCTCTTCGGTGGCTGCCATCACGGCGACCTTGGGCATCTCGACGCCCATCGCCGCAAGAGCACCGACGGCGTTCTCGATGATCTGGCGCTTCTGGGCAAGATCGGGAGTAGTGTTCAGCGCCACGTCGGTGATGGCGAGGAGCTTGTGGTAGGAGGGAATTTCGAGGAAGCCGATATGCGACATGATCCGCCCGGTCCTCAGATTGCTCTCCTTGTCGACCACCACCTTCATCAGAGGAGCCGTCTCCAGACGGCCCTTCATCAGGAAGTCGACCTCACCGGCATGGATAAGTTCGACCGCCTTCCGGGCGGCGGCAACCGGATCGACGACATCGACGATCCGCGACGTCGCCCCGGTGTCACCAAGCTCGGCGAGGCAGGCTTTGATCCGCGCCGCGTCGCCGATGAGCACCGGCGTAACCACCCCGTCCTTGACCGCCAACAGCACGGCTTCCAAGGTATGGGCATCATCGGCGGCGACGACGGCGACACGCTTGCGAACTTTGCTTTGCTGCAGCCGCTCTACGAGTTGTGCAAATCCGGTGAAGGTCATGCCAGCACCTCTTCCGCCGCAGCCTTGTCTTTCGCCTGGTCGTAGTTGG
>DATNIV010000550.1:0-4290 GCA_035604255.1 Telmatospirillum sp.
CGGCCCGCGCCCTGTTCTGGTCCTGCCTGTGGATTCTCGGCGATTTGCTGAAACGCTATGGCGTCGAGGTCACCTTCGTCGACGGCACCGATCTTGACCAATGGAAGGGCGCCTTAAGCCGGCCGACCCGCTGCGTTTTGATCGAAACGCCGTCCAACCCGACATTGGAACTCATCGACATTCCCGCCGTCGCCGAACTCACCCACGCCGCCGGCGGACTGTTGATCGTCGACAATGTCTTCGCGACGCCCCTTTTGCAAAAACCGCTTCAACTCGGCGCCGATATCGTCGTCTATTCGGCGACCAAACATATCGACGGCCAGGGTCGCTGTCTGGGCGGCGCCATCCTGGGCAGCCAGACCTTCGTCACCGATGTGCTGGGTCCTTATTTGCGTCACACAGGCCCCTGCCTGTCGCCCTTCAACGCCTGGCTTCTGTTGAAAGGCTTGGAAACCTTGGACTTGCGCGTCGTCCGCCATGTCGAAAACGCCGGCAAGGTCGCCGCTTTTCTCGAAGGCCACGACGGAGTCGAACGGGTGCTTTACCCCAGTCTGCCCAGCCATCCCCAATATGATCTGGCGCGTCGCCAGATGACCGGTGGCGGCGGAATCGTCGCCTTTACCCCAAAAGGAGGCAAAAAGGGCGCCTATCATTTGCTCAACACGTTGAAATTGATCGACATCTCCAATAACCTTGGCGATGCGAAAAGCCTGATCACCCATCCTTGGACCACCACCCATCAAAGCCGAAGCCCGGAAGAAAAGCTGGGAATGGGGATTACAGAAGGCATTCTTCGCCTCTCGGTTGGATTGGAGGATAGCCAAGACCTGATCGACGATCTCGCCAACGCGTTGAAAACAGTCTCTTAATTCACAATTTGCCGGTGGCCGCCGCCCTATGACGCGACCCGCCTGCGACAGAAACGCAAAGCCAATTCCACGCGCAGCGAACTGCTCTATCGGCTTGATTGCCATGGCCAAAGGGGCTATTCGGTTCACCAGAGAGATGTCTCATGCGGACGGATCTCCTGCCAAGACGCCCCTAAGGAGGAAAAGCATGAAGTTTTCCAGATTTCTCGCCAGCATGGCATTGCCCATGATGATGGCTGGATGTGCGTCGTTTCCCGGCACCACTTTCCAGCTCGAGGAATTGGAAAAGACGGTGCCGAGCGGTTCGCCGTTCACCCAGGCCCTGGCCTTCGAATATAAGGCTCTCGCGGCCTCCGAACGGGCCCAGTACAGTTGGTTCAATTCCCAGCATTTCGCCCGCAAGGGATTGGCCGCGGCACATGGCGCCTCCGTCTCGCCAGAGGATTTGGCCGATTGGTCTTTCGCCGACGAGCAGGCGGCCCAGGATCTGGCCGCAGCGCGCGTGCGTCTGATCACGGTGCTTGGCGGCGCGGCACCGAGCCGCGCACCGGCCCTGACCGCGACGGCTCAGGTGAAGTTCGATTGTTGGGTGGATCAGCAGGACAAAGACTGGAAGAAAGAGGACATCAGCCTCTGCCGCAAGGATTTCCTGGCCGCGATGGACGCCCTCGAAGTACAGGCCAAACCCGCCGCCGCCGCAACGCCGGCCGCAACCGCCACCAAGCCGGCCAAACCCGACAATTTCCAGCTGTTCTTCGATTTCAACCAGGCGGGCTTGACGCCGGAAGCGGCGCGCATTGTCGGCAGCCTCGCCAGTGCCGCGAAGGCCGCCGGCTATCCGAAGTTGACCATCACCGGTTATACCGATTTGACCGGATCGGCCAGCTACAACGCCCGGCTGTCGCTGAAGCGCGCCGAAGCGGTGCGCAAGGCGTTGATGGCCGCCGGCGTCCCCGCCGACAAGCTGGTGACCGAAGGCCGCGGCAAGGCGGATCCCCTGGTCACCACGGCCGATGGCGTTCGCGAACCGCAGAACCGTCGCGCCGTCATTCGGTTCGACAACTAAACGCTCGTGGTTGCGGAAATAATCGCTTCCTGGTTCGTCATTCCCTTAGATCAGCGGGAATCCATGTCAAGGCCGCATCAATATCTGGTAGTCGAGAGATGTTCGCGCCTCCATATGGATCCCCGCTTTCGCGGGGATGACGAACAAAATTCGACCCGACCGACTTTTTCCGCATCCTGTTAAGGACGATTCAGACATTGGGCCAACACGCGACTGATCGTTTCACCGCTTGTTTCCCGGCAACGGGGCGCTTATCTTTCCACATTCGGTGACATGTCCGCATTGCGTCATGGCGCCGGCCAGGACGATCGAACCCGCTAGGATAGAATGACCGCGAAGGGTAACGAGCCGCATCTCGCACCGGTTTTGCAGGATACAGCGATGTATTCTCAAACGACCCGTTCCTTGACGGTCTCCGTACAGCCGATTTTTCTCGAAGATCAGTCTTCGGCGACGGACAACCACTTCGTTTGGGCCTATCGCGTGCGCATCGAGAATGGTGGCAATGAGACGGTGCAATTGCTGCGCCGCCATTGGAAAATCACCGATGCCATCGGCCGCATCCAGGAAGTCAAAGGTGCCGGTGTGGTTGGCGAACAGCCTGTCCTCCACCCCGGTGATTCCTATGAATACACCAGTGGAACGCCGCTCTCGACGCCATCGGGCATCATGGTCGGCAGTTACCAGATGGAAACCCTCGACGGCGAACGGTTCGACATCGCGGTTCCGGCCTTTTCCCTGGACAGTCCGCATCAAAAAATGCGCCTCAATTAGCCGACCAGCCCAGACGATCGCCCCCATTGCCGACGGCTCCTCGCAAATCCTCCCCGACCTAACGTCATCGCCCTCTAGGGTTGTGGCGCCAAGATCTTGCATCCGGGCAGGACAATCGCCATCTAGGCGGAAGCAATGTCTCAGGGGTCATTCGAAAATAACGGTGTCATTTCCGAACGGACCTCTTAGATTCCTCCGTTGTGGCGGGCGCTTCCACGTCCGCTGCGGTTCAAGCGCCACTTCGGCTTGGGGTTTCTCCGGGGATTGACTCTGTCAATTCCGAACAACCGTCAACCGGAGGGGAGCAGCGAAAAGGATCACCATCGTGACCGAACAAAAGCCCGTCGCCTTCGACAAAACCGAGACCGCCGATCAGAAAAAGAAGCCAACACGATCCGAAGCTGAGCAGGCTGTCCGGACCTTGATTCGTTGGACCGGCGACGACCCGACCCGCGAAGGACTGATCGACACCCCGTCGCGCGTGGTTCGGGCCTATGAAGAATTCTTCGCCGGCTACAACGAAGACGCGGAAGACATCCTCCGCCGCACGTTCGACGAAACCGAAGGCTATGACGAAATGGTGGTGTTGCGCGATATCCGCCTGGAAAGCCATTGCGAACATCATATGGTCCCGATCATCGGCAAGGCCCATGTCGCCTATTTGCCGGCGAAACGCGTGGTGGGCATCTCCAAACTGGCCCGCATCGTCGAAATCTATTCGCGCCGCCTGCAGATCCAGGAAAAGTTGACGGCGCAAATCGCCAATTCGATCCAGGATGTCCTCAATCCCCGCGGCGTCGCCGTGGTCATCGAAGCGGCCCATCAATGCATGACCACACGCGGCGTCCGCAAACCCGGCGTCACCATGGTCACCAGCCGCATGCTGGGCGCTTTCCGCGACAATCCGGCGACCCGCCGCGAATTCATGGCCTTGATCGGCAATCCCTCGAGCAGCTTGTCGAATATCTGACCGGAGTACTGCGGATTTACGTTCCATGCCCAGGCGTCGAAGGGACACGAGTCCCGGACGGCGCCTGACGGGAACGCGAAGTCTCTGGACAGTTTGCCGGCTTCGCGCCAATAGTCCTCTGTCACCTCAGGGGAAGACTCTTTGCTCGACATTCGCCCAGTCTTGTTCATCACCGGTTTCGTCTTGTTGATCTTGGCCACCGCCATGGGAATTCCCTTGCTGGTCGACCTGGCAACCGACCATAGCGAATGGCAAGCGTTCGCCTTTTCTTCGATGGCCTCCGGCTTTGTCGGATTGGCGTTGATTTGGGCCAACCATACGGCCAATGAGCAGGGTCTGCGGACCCGCCAGGCCTTTCTGGTCACCGTCACCGGCTGGCTGCTGGCGGCCATATTCGGCGCGTTGCCCTTTTATTTCGGCAGCCTCCATCTTTCCCCGGTCGACGCCCTTTTCGAAACCATCTCGGGAATCACCACCACCGGATCCACGGTCATCAGCGGCCTCGATCAGACGCCGCGGTCGATACTGCTGTGGCGGGCCCTCTTGCAATGGCTGGGCGGAATCGGCGTCATCATCACCTCGGTGGCTTTGCTGCCGGTGCTGCGAATCGG
>DATNIV010000551.1:0-3225 GCA_035604255.1 Telmatospirillum sp.
GCATCGGCGCGGCACCGCGTTCTGGTCGAGAATCCCGCTGATCTTTATGACTTTCCAAGAGGTTGAGGTGACGACGGTTTCTTGACGTCAACAGCAACCGCACCACGCAAGCGGATCCGGTCTCGATCCGTCAACAAGTGGACGTTTTTCGTCTGCATAAGGAGGAAACGAATGAAAAAAATATCGACATCATTGGGAGTTCTTTGTCTTGCCGCGACATTGGGGGTGATTGGAGCCGGTCCGGCCTCCGCAAAATCATTCGTCTATGTTTCGAATGCCGAAGACGGCGACATCGACGGATATACCATGGATAAGTCCAGCGGTGTCTTGACCCCGATCGGCAAGACCAAGGCCGGGATGCTGGTCATGCCGATGACGGTGAGTCCCGACAAGCATCACCTTTATGCCGTCGTTCGGTCTTTGCCCTTGCGGGTGGTGACCTACGCCATCGATCCCAAGAGTGGCGCCCTGACCGAAAAAGGATCGGCGCCCCTCCCGGAAAGCATGGCCTATCTGTCGACCGACAAGACGGGTCGTTTTCTCTTCTCGGCCTCCTATGGCGGCAGCGAGATCGCAGTGAACAAGGTCGATCCCGACGGGATCGCCAGAACCGAGGCGATACAGGTCCTGCCGACCGGGAAGAACGCCCATTCGATCCGGGTCGATAACACCAACAAGTTTGTTTATTCCGCCAATCTCGGCGCCAATCAGGTTCTGGAATTCCTGTTCGATTCCAAGACCGGCAAACTGACGCCGAACGACCCGCCGTTGATCAAGGCTCAGCCCGATAACGGCCCGCGCCACCCCGCGTTCTCCCCGGACAACAAATATCTCTATGTGGTCTGCGAACTGAGCGGCAATGTCATCCAGTACGGCATCGATCAAAAGAAGGGGACGTTGACGGAACTGAACTATGTCGGCACCGTGCCGGCCAATTCCGGATTGACCCCCGGAAAGGCGCGCGCGCCGACACCGGTCACCGCCACCTCGGGAGCCAACACGACGGCGGAGGGAGACGACGGAACGCCCAAGATTTGGGCGGCCGATATTCAGATCACGCCCAATGGCAAGTTCGTCTACACCACCGAGCGGACGAAGGGTCTCGTCGCCTTGCTGACCGTCGCCCCGAAAACGGGGAAATTGACCTATGTGACCAACTACGAGACCGAAGCCCAGCCGCGCGGAATCAGGCTTGATTCACAAGGCAAGTTCCTGGTGGTGTCGGGCGAAAAGTCGACTCAGATCTCGTCGTTCAAGATCAATCAAAAAACTGGCGGGCTTACTTTGGTCGGCCGCTATCCGGTCGGGAAGGACGCGAACTGGGTCGAAATCGTCGACCTGCCGTAACAGATATTCGATGCTCCGGCAGCCGTTTCGCGGAAACGGCTGCCGCTGTCGCGAAGATCATGAAGACGCCGATATCAAATATTCCGTACCTATCCGCTTAAGACAGGCCCCCACCGCATATACCCGCGCCCCACAGTAACGCTCTTCGCCTGCGCGACGCTCAATAGACGATGGTGACTCCCGGGCAATTTTTCTTCACCCAGGCGACATATTCCTTGGTGCACACCTTGATCGGCATGCAATTGAGATAGGAACCTCTCGGGCATTCGAAGACGCAGACGGCGTCCTTCTTGCAGTCGATGGGACCAGGCCCCTTGGGCGATGCCGCTTTGACGCATGCGCCGCCGTCAGGCGGACAAAGGATCTCCCGCGTCGCCAGATCGACCGCCGTCGCAGACGAACTCAGCAACCCGAACAGCGCCCCCAAAATCAGGTTTTTCGCAAGGCCGTCCATCATCCATCTCTTCCGTATTCCGATCGAAGCTTCGCTCTCCACTCAAAATATTTCAGACAAATTATGCACTTAGCCTAACTATTGCCAAATACATATAGTATATGTCGTCGGATATTTTTGATAATCATTTCAATATTTTTTCTGGATTACCGCTACCGGCAATCGCCGATATTTCACCATTAAGATCTGTAAAGATTTTTTCTTGATCAAGATCTCGTTTGATTCCACCCCACCTTTCCTCGACGGTGCTCAGTCGGTCCCGCAGCGTTTGCGCGTTGGGACAGGAGCTGACGACGGAATCGCGCAATTCATCGAGCGCCCGCGCCTTGTCGGCGCTCAGAACTTTCCGATAGTCCGTTTGATAAGCCGCTGTCAGCCGGGCCGCCGCTCTCTCGGCCTGCTGGCTGTCTCCCGCCGCGACGTAAACGAAGAGGACATTTTCAAGAGGGAGCCCTTCGTAGGAGCGACAAACCCGGTGAACATCGGTCGTGCAGTTTCCTTTGAATCTTCTTATCGGGCGCTGGCTGCGACCGGCCGCTGATGCCGCTTTTTCCGCAGAGAGCAGGGCAACCCCCTTCTGGCCCGTCAACAGTTCCGTCGTGGCGATGGTCTCCCACAGATATGCGCCATCGGCCGGCTTTAGTACGCCACCCTGCATAGCCTGCTGCAACGAGGCCGCAGCGTGCACAATGTCACCTGCATAGGCCTGTTCAAAAACCAATTCATCCATCGCCATGAAACGGTCGGTGTCGTCCTTGATCTCGCGAATTGTTTGCAAGGCGCCATCGAAATCGCCGCCGCGGGCTTGCGCGTTGGCGATCTCATGGAAGACGGACGTCATCATCACGTCATTGGGATTGACCGCATCACCGCAATTCCCGGCGAAAGCGTCATTCCGAGCGACGTTGAAATGTCCCGCACGGGCTTGCGTAAGCGCCTGAAACCCGCAGGCGCGGCGGCGCAATTCGTCGGTGGGCAATTGCGCCGTGAGCTTTTTCATCAGCGCGGCGATATTTTCAAGGGACGCGGCTACGGCAGCCTTCAGGCTGGCGATTTCCTGGCGCACTGCGGGTTTGCCATCCACTAACTCCGTTTGAACGGCAATTCACGCAGACTCCGCAAATTCCAGTCTGCGGGTTACACATATCGCTGGCAAAACCGAAGGTGGGCAGCATCAACAGGAAAGTCGCCGCCACGAGCCGGCAACTTCGTCGACCAAGCAAAAGACCCGGAGCCGAAGCACACATAGCCCATTTCCCGATTAAATTATGGGAAGGAACTAAATTTTGCTTCTAAAAGTGTAGATCCGATCGGCGGAACCACCAAGGCAAAAACCATGAGAAGCGTCAGGGTATTGCCGGAAACGGGCGATGCCTTTCGGCTGCGGCGGCTACCGTTCCGGCGAAGATGGACGCACGGAAATC
>DATNIV010000552.1:0-2893 GCA_035604255.1 Telmatospirillum sp.
CGCGCCCGCGAATGCGGAGGAAGCCGCCGTCGGGGATGGCCGAGAACTGCTCGCGCGTGGCGTTCCAGATTCGGACGTTCAACTGGGCCGTGCGATCGGAACAGAATGCCTTGATGTAGTATTTGCCCGAAGCGGTGGCGGCCAATTGCTTGTTGGTGATGATGAAAACGTCCTCGACCACGTCGCCGGGCGCGCAATCGCGAAGAAACAGCCGTCGCATGGCGGGGTTATAGCCGTTATCGTGATGTAAGGCCAATGGGGAAGGGAAATTCAAAGCTCGAGACGTGGGCTGATGACAGCCGCGTACGGGCACCGCTCGCGGCCTGAAATCGCCGGCCTACCTTACGATCAAGACCGAGCACGGCGCGTATGACAAAACTCGCTTAGAAACCGATCCGAGCAGCCATTCCTTCATCCGGCTTCCGCCGCGATGACCCATCACGATCAGGTCCGCCTTGGCCTCGACGGCATGGTGAATGATCTGGTCTGCGGCATGTCCGACCGCGACGTGAGTTTGCAATTCAATGGCGCGTGCTTTCGCGTCCACCCGAAGCCGATTGAGGTCTTTCTCGTAGTGCGTTTTGGCCGCGTCCAAAATCGCGGTGGTCTCGACCATGGTGGGTGGCTCCGGCAGTTGTGCCACGGAAACCACGCCCAAGCTGGCGCCCAAACGCTCGGCCAGCTCCAATGCCGAATGAAAGGCATGCGCCGCCGCCGTCGAACCGTCGTATGCGACCAGAATTGCTTTGTACATGGGGACCCTCCTTCGCTGACCATTTCCAGTTGGCGAGACTTTACCGCAGGGACGGTGGATTCTCCAGCCGGTGGCGCGCCTTCGGATTTCCGAGGCAGCAAGTAACGAGGCAGGAAGAAGGCATTGGCGATCAGCGTTGGAATCACGGCGCTGGCGATGACCGTCGCCACCACGTGCGAATATTGCGCTTGCGTGATGATCTTGTGATTCAGCCCGAACAGCGCGGAAATCGTTCCGAAGGTCAAACCCGTGGACATCAGCATCGTCGTGTACAACGCCTCCTGCCTCACATAGCCCATTGCCCTGGTGACCGGATAGACGCCGACAAACTTCGTCGCCATCTTCCCCAGCAACAGAGCGACGAATATCAGGGGCGCGGCAATCAGGGCCGGCACTGAAACCAGCGAGCCGGCACGAATAAAATAGAATGGCGTCAACAATCCGAACGTCAGCGTTCGGAGCCTTCGCACCAGCATGTGATCTTTGCCGACCGTCCCGGCCAGCACCATGCCGATCAGGTACGCCGGCAGCACCGCTTCGCTGTCCGCCCACGCCGCCAACGCGCCCATCCCGAACAGTAGAAGCAGCAGATATTTGGCTTCCAATTCCGAGGGGCGATTGCCGTACCGGCGGAAGAACCTCGGCGTCAGCCAGAATATCAGCGGAAAAACCACCAGGCTTCCAACCCCGAACGCCAAGGTGCGCAGAGTGAACGGAGCGAACACCAAACCCAGAAAGATGACCGTGCCCAGGTCATTGATGAAACAGGCGGCCAGAATCGCCTTGCCGAAGTCGGTCTTGTTCAGCCCTAACTCCAGCATCACGGCATAGACCACGGCCACCGAAGTCGTCGACAGCGCAATGCCGCAGAGCCAACTCGCCTGCGGCCCCCAATGCAGCACGTATCGTGCGACGGCGGCGCAGCCAAAGAAGGGCGAAAAAAACGCGATCAGACCGACGATCGTCGCCTCCTTCCATTTGGCACGGAAGACCTTTGGATCCAATTCCGCGCCGGCCAGGAAGGTCAGCACGATGGCCCCGGTGCCGGAAAGGAAGGTGATCCAGGATTCGTTCGCCCCCAGCGCGGCGGTGCCGACGAACGCGCCGATTACAAGTTGCGCCACGGTCCCGACGACGATTTCCGACAGGGCTGTCGCAATGCGGAGCCAAATCGACAGGAGTGTTGCCACCAGCGCCAGAGCCAGCCAGAGCGATGCTTGAGCCCAAACGTGCGTCATAACGCCTCCTCGGCAAAAAGCCAAAACAAAAAACCTCGCCAACAGGCGAGGTGCGCAGTGTTTGGACCGCTCCCGCCTGCGGGCATCCGCAGCAGGAGTCATTAGCCGACGAGGCGGTTAGACGGGGGACTCCATCCCCAAGACCACGACTATTTTAGAATCGGCCGGTCACGAGTCAATACATTGGAAATTCACCCAAATTGCGATTATCATTCGTCCATCAAGGCGGTGGAGTCCGTCGCAATCGTCCCGATTCATCGGGACCAATGACTCCTATCGGGCCGCAGGTCCGCTGGGAGGCTGAAATGCACCCTGGCAGGCCCTGGCCCGTCAGGGCGTTTTTTTTGGCGGGACGCTATTATGTATGGACTGATCGTTCGATATTTGGCGATTGCGGTCGCGGGGTCGGCCGGAGCATTGCTTCGATATGTCCTGGCAGCGCAAATCGGGCGGCTCAACCTGCGCTTCCCGCTTGCCACATTCGTCATCAACATCACCGGAAGCCTTTTTTTGGGCTGGTTTTTGAGCTTTGTCGTCAAGCACAACGTTTCGGATACGATGCGCCTTGCGATTGGCGTCGGATTCGTCGGGGCGTACACCACCTTCTCGACCTTCATGTACGAATCCAACCGGCTTGCCGATGAAGGCGCTGGTTTCGAGGCGATCCTGAACCTGTTGGGCAGCCTGATCGTGGGAATCATGGCAATCCGCCTGGGGATGATGCTGGCGCGCTGGACTTGAGAGCCGCGAGGTAAGCATGAGCCTGATAGGCGAGCAAGTTTTATTGCGGATATACCTGCAAAGCGCCGATCGCGCGCCGCACGTCCCGACCCACCAGCAGATCGTCAAAGCGGCCCGCAAGGAAAAACTGGCCGGCGCCACCGTCATTGGCGGCATCCTG
>DATNIV010000553.1:0-10523 GCA_035604255.1 Telmatospirillum sp.
GGGAGTATCCTCGAAGGCATCCCCGCCATCGTCTTGTTCGGTCCCCTCTTGTTTCCCATTGCCCATCAGTTCGGAATCCACGAGGTCCACTATTCCATCGTGGTGGTCCTCGCCATGGGGCTCGGCATCTTCGCGCCGCCGTTCGGTCTTTGTTATTACGCCGCCTGCGTGATCGGCCAGGTTCCACCGGAAGCCGGCCTCAAGCGGATCTGGATTTACCTCGGCATGTTGCTTATCGGCCTCGTCGTGATAACGTTCGTGCCATGGATCTCTATCGGGTTTTTATAACCGGCACCCGTTACCGGCCTCTCTGAAACGCGGTGCCGGTAACGGGAATACGAGAAACGCGGGCTAGAGTCGGGGAGCTTTCCATTCAGGCGATTGCTCTGCACTGCCAGGACGCCCTACACTGCGCGTCCTATTGTGGAACGGAGGCAGCGTGAATCGGAAAGTCGTAGGCGGGCTCGCCGGGATTGTCGTGGTCCTGTTGGGAACCCTTTTGGTGACGCCGGCCCTGATCGACTGGACCCGTTACAAGGATGTTCTGGCCGTCAGGATGGAAGCGGCGCTCGGCCGCAAGATTTCCCTTGATGGTACGGTGTCTTTTTCCTTTTTCCCCGCGCCGACGTTTTCCGCCGAAGCTGTGCATCTCGCCGATGGGGACGGTATGGCGGGGACTGTCTCGATCGCCGTGCCGCGGCTTGAGGTTCGCCCGAGACTGCTGCCGCTTCTGACGGGGCGGCTGGAGATCGCCTCCCTGGTCCTGGTGTCGCCGGAAATCCGTCTGCGCCGCTTGACGCAAGAGGCAGCGGGGCGCGGGGCGGGGGCCGCGTCCGTCGCACCCTCTTCGCCGGCTGCCGCCGCCGCCGTTGCCACTGCCGCCGTGTCACAGATCAAGCCCTCGCCGATCGACAGCGTGACCGTCGAGAACGGAACCTTGATCTATCAGCCGGCGGATCGGGAGATCTGGCGATTCGACAAGCTTGGGGCGAGCTTTTCCCTGCAGGCGTCGGGGGGGGGCAGGCTGATCGGCGCGGCGCGTTTCGCCGGGCTCGATATCGGTTTCGAGGCGTTGCAGGGGTCCGCCGCAGCGGGGCAGCCGACGCCGGTCAATCTCTCTTTGACCAGCACGCAAGGCGCGGGCCTGCTGCGCCTGAGCGGTCAGTTGTCAGGCAATGGTGACGATCGCCGCCTGAAAGGCAAGCTGACCGTCAAGGCCGGAGACCTGTCGCGCCTCGTCTCCGCTCTGGGAGAGCATGCGGCGAACCTGTCTTTGCCCCTGGGGAACGTCAGCCTGGAGGCGGCGGTCAACGGATCGACGCATGAAATCGATCTCGATGGCTTGAGCGTGACACTGGGTGGCGTCGAGGGAACCGGCAATGCCAGCGTGGTGTTCGGCAGCGTGCCGCAAATCGACGTGAAACTGGGATTCGGCCGCCTCGACATCGATTCCTTGTTGGCCGGATTGAGAGGCGTTGTCGTGCCGCCGCCGGCTGGTGACGCGGGCGCACCCGCCACAAATCCACCGGCTTCCGGCCCGACGACCGTTGGTTTTTTCCTGCCGGCTGATATCTCCGCGACGATCGATCTGAAAGCCGCGGTCACGGTCTTTCGCGGCGGGCTGCTGAAAGGCATGCATATCAATGCGGCCTTGGCCAACGGCGAAGTGGTTCTCAATCAGGCCAGCCTATCGTTGCCCGGCAACAGCGAAGCCAATCTGTTCGGCTTTGTGGTCTCGCCGCAAGGGGTTCCCAGTTTCGAAGGGTCCTTTGAAGCGGCCAGCGACGATCTTCGCGGCATTTGCGATTGGCTGAAAATCGATACATCGGCGGTGCCGGCCGATCGCCTGCATGCGGCCCGGTTGGCCGGCAAGCTGAAGATGCGTCCGGGCGAAATCGATCTCGACGGAACGCAAATTCGTCTCGATGGAACGCTTATCGATTTGGCGGCGACGCTTCATTTGGGGGATAAGCCGGCGATTGGGGCGTCTTTTTCCGTCGATACGGTGAATGCCGACGCCTATTGGCCTCGTCCCAAGGACGGGGGCGTGACGCCGACAGCAAGCGGGTCGGCGCCGATCACGGCCGCTGCGGCAGAAGCGGCTTTGTTGGCGCCAGTCTCGTGGTTGGCGCATGTCGACGCCAATGTGAAGGGGCGCATCGGCCAAGTGGTGGCGCGCGGCGTGAATGCCCAGGAGGTGAGAGTCGATGCCTCTTGGGTGCAGGGAAACCTTGTTCTGCGCGATCTTTCGGTCGGTGATCTGGCCGGGGCGCAGATGCGGTTCGATGGCGGCATCGATGGGGTGGGCGAAGGGCCGATCGCCTTTCGTGGGTTGCATTATGTGCTGGGCAGTAAACAACCCGATCGGCTGATAAAACAAGCGGGTTTACCGTTGCCCATCGATGGCGAACGGCTGGGCGCGGTCGCCTTTTCGGGGACCCTTGAGGGGGGGCTCGATGCCTTGGCGGTGGAGAGCCGCAACGAGGTCGCCGGAGGCGTGGTCTCGTTCTCGGGCAAGGTCGAACCCTTTCTCGCCTCGCCCCGATTCGAAGGGCTGCTGGAGGCCAATCACGCCAATTTGGCGCAATGGCTGAAGATCGCCGTCCCCGACTATCGGCCCTTGGGCAATCTTGGGGGGCTGGCTGCAACCAGCCATGTGGTCGGCGATTTGCAGGCGCTACAACTGACCGATTTTCGGCTCAGAGCCGGCCCGGCGACAGTCGGCGGCGCGGCGCGGCTGCAATGGATGGGAAAACCGAAACTCGATGCGACTTTGACGGCCGGAGAGATTCCGCTCGATGCCTTTTGGCCGGCCAATCGGCCCTCGGTGCGGAGCACTCAGGCGGCCCCGGTACGGGAAGAGCCTCATGTCGGGCTTCCCGCCATCGCCACCGATCGCGTCTCGGCAGCGCCGAGAACGACCGTGATGGCCGGCAGCATTCCCGAACGCTGGTCGCGTGAGCCACGTGATTTTTCCTGGCTGAAAAGCATCGACATTGCCCTGGCGTTGGACGCCAAGGCGGTGAGTTTTGGCAAAATGCGGATCGATGGCGTTTCGCTGGGCTTCGCATTGGCCGATGGAACGGCCAATTTGCAACGGCTGAGCGCGCAACTCTATGGCGGAAAACTCACCGGCAGCGGGCGGTTGGCGAGCGACGGCGGCGCGGCTTTGCAAGTGGCGGTGGCCCGTGCCCAAATGCGGGATGCCCTGATGGGGGTGGCCGATGTCGATGTGGCCGAGGGCGCCATGGACGCCGAAGTGGCGCTTTCCACATCCGGCCTCTCGAGCGCCGAGTGGATCGGACGGCTGGCGGGGGCGGGAAAATTCGCCTTAACCGACGGCGTGGTGCGCGGTTTCGATCTCAAGGCGGTCGACGAACGGCTGCAAAGTCTCGACAGCCCCACCGGTCTGCTCTCGCTGATGCAGGCGGGCCTTGCGGGTGGCAAGACGCATTTCGCCAGTCTGGGCGGGACGATCCGCGTTGCCAATGGCCTGATCACCACCGACGATATCCGTTTGCAAGCGGATGGCGGCGGCGCCAATGTCTCGGCACAGATCAACCTGCCGGCATCGGTGATGGATGGTCGCGCCGAATTCCATCTGGCCAGCGCGCCGGCCGGTCCGCCATTGGTCATGCGACTCTCCGGCCCTTTGGAGAATCCGCGCCGCTTCGTCGATATCAACGAGATTCAGCAGTGGCTGGTCAGCCGCGGCAAGGTCAAGCCGAAGGAGTTGCTGAAGAGTTTGCTCAACGGGCTCGGTCGCTGAGTGCGGCCTGGAGATCCTTGAGAACGTGAAGTCTGAGGGCGCTGGAGAGATTGCCGGTGCGCTCGCCGTCGATGACGGCCACCAAACCATTCAATGAGAGGCCGCGACGTTCGGCGATGATCTTCAGGGCGTCCCAGAATTCCTCTTCCAAGGAAATGCTGGTGGCATGCCCGGCGATCACGACCGAACGTTTGCGAAGCGTTCCGTTCATCAAAGAATTCCACTCAGGGGAGCCGTCGTCATGGCGGCGAGACGCGGTTTTGTCTCGTCACCCCCGGGCTTGCCCGGGGGTCTTGCGTGGATGGCCGGGCCAAGCCCGGCCATGACGAAAGAGAACGGTTCAGTGATTGATATCGGCGTAGAAGTCGTTGCCTTTGTCATCGACGATGATGAAGGCCGGGAAGTCCTTCACTTCGATACGCCAGATGGCCTCCATGCCAAGCTCCGGATATTCCAGAACCTCGACCTTCTTGATGTGATGCTGGGCGAGGCCGGCGGCGGCGCCACCGACCGATCCGAGGTAGAAGCCGCCATGGGCCTTGCAGGCGTCGGTGACCGTTTTGGCGCGGTTGCCCTTGGCCACCATGATCATGCTGCCGCCTTGCGACTGGAACAGATCGACATAACTGTCCATGCGGCCCGCCGTGGTGGGGCCGAAGGAGCCCGAGGGATAACCTTCCGGCGTTTTCGCCGGCCCGGCGTAATAAACCGGATGGTCCTTGAAATACTGTGGCAAACCTTCCCCGCGGTCGATGCGTTCCTTGAGCTTGGCATGGGCGATGTCGCGGGCGACGATCATCGGGCCGTTCAAGGCGATCCGCGTCTTGACCGGATATTGGCTTAGGATTTTGCGGATCTGGTCCATCGGCTGGTTCAGATCGATACGCACCACATCGCCGGCCAGTTGTTTATGGTCGATCTCCGGCAGATATTTTGCCGGATCCTTTTCCAGCGTTTCCAGATAGATGCCGTCGCGGGTGATTTTGCCTTTGACCTGACGGTCGGCCGAACAGGACACGCCGATACCGACCGGGCAGGAGGCGCCGTGGCGGGGCAGGCGGATGACGCGAACGTCATGGCAGAAATATTTCCCGCCGAATTGCGCGCCGATGCCCATGCGCTGGGTCATCTCATGGATCTTGGCTTCCATCTCCAGGTCGCGGAAGGCATGACCATATTTGCCGCCGCTGGTCGGCAGATGGTCGAGATATTTGGCCGAGGCCAACTTCACCGTCTTCAGGTTCATTTCAGCCGAGGTGCCGCCGATGGCGATGGCCAGGTGATAGGGCGGACAGGCGGCGGTGCCGAGTGTGCGGATTTGCGCATCGCAGAACTTCAACAGCGATTCCGGATTCAGGAGCGCCTTGGTCTGTTGATAGAGGAAGGTCTTGTTGGCCGAGCCACCGCCTTTGGCCATGAACAGGAACTTATACGCATCGCCTTCCGTGGCGTAGAGGTCGATCTGCGCCGGCAGATTGTTGCCGGTGTTGACCTCTTCATACATGTCGAGGGGAGAGACCTGACTGTAACGCAGATTGAGTTCGGTATAGGCGGAGGCCACGCCTTTGGTCAGCGCGGCCGCGTCGTCGGCGCCGGTCCAGATCTGTTGGCCTTTCTTGCCCATGATGATGGCGGTGCCGGTGTCCTGACACATCGGCAGAACCATGCCGGCGGCGATATTGGCGTTCATCAGCAGGTCGAGCGCGACGAACTTGTCGTTGGCCGAGGCTTCGGGGTCGTCGAGGATAAGGCGCAGCTGTTTCAGATGGGCCGGTCGCAGAAGATGGGAAATCTGGCGGAAGGCTTCGCGGCTCAAGAGGGTCAGCGCTTCGGGCGCGACGGTGATCAATTCCTTGCCGCCCAAGGCGGTGACGCCGACATGCTCGGAGGAAAGTTTGGTGTAAGGGGTATCGTCGGCGGACAGCGGGAACATATCGGCGTACATCGCAAGATCAGCAGTCATTGAAGGCACCGTCTGTTGAAATTGAACGAGCCCCGCGCGAAGGCGTTCGGACATCGAACCGGCGGGGATTGGAGGACCCTATTTTTTGCGAAAAGCGTCCAAGGTGATGACTTGACCCCCGGCTTCGGCTGGCGCCGGAGCGTCCGTCTTCGGGGCGGGAGGGGCCTCGGACAAGGCGTCTTCTTCCGGCTGATCGCCTTCGGTTTCGACGCTGGTATCGGCCTGGAACTGCAAACCGAACTTGGCCGAGGGGTCGGCGAAAGCGGTCACCGCGGCGAAGGGGATATGCAGACGCTCGTTGACCCGGTTGAAGGACAGTGTCACCTCAAACCATTCGGGCGTGACTTCCAGCCCCCAATATTGGTGCTGAAGCACGATGGTCATCTCGTCGGGATAGCGAGCGCGGATAGGCTCGCTGATATCGACACCCGGATGCCGGGTGCGGAAGGTAATGTAAAAATGATGGTCACCAGGCAATCCATCCTGGCTGGCGATCAGTGAATCGCGGAGGACGCCCCGTAAAGCGTCTTCCACCATCTTGTCATATCTGAGAATTGATTTTGCCATTTCACCCGGCCATCCCGTGGACATGTCTCGCGTCAGCGAGTGGGGGGCTTTTGTTGCCCGGTGCCCCCGGTCCGCGACGCTTATTCCACATGGTGTTTAGTGCCATAGCCGGTTGCCCGGCGCGATCAATATAGAGTGTTGTTGAGCATTCTGCCACAACAGGAATCGTCCTTTGGCAAAATAACCATGTTTTTTTTGTGGGTGTTATCGAGGCGAGGGCGGAGCAGGGCCTTCGGGGATATCGTCCGTGGTCATGCGATCGGCGATCTCGCGGCGGAGATCGCTCCGATATCCCAAGGCGAAAGCCGCTTCGCCCGTCAGAAAAATCGGTGCGGCAAAGATCTGAAAGATATTGTCGAGCAGGGCGGGTTTGTTGCCTTCGAAACGATGACCAAGGAACTGGACCGCCCAGCCGCACAGGAAACAGACGAGAAATACGGCCAACGCCAGCGAAATGCTCTGGTGGGCCAGACGGTCGGCGCTCCACAGGATGGGGGCGATGATGACGGCCAATGTCAAGGCGAGGATGGTGTCGAGGACAGTGTAATAGGCCAGACAGATGACGATGAAGACTTCGGCCAAGGTGACCTCCACGCCGGCGGCGACGAATCGAGCCAGCGACATGGGGATCAGGATGGCGAAGATGATTAGCGGGACGCCGACGAAATGGGTCAAGCGGTTCCGCCGGTCACGATGATAGCGGCCATAGGAAACCATCTGTTGGGCCAACGAGGTCATCGATATCGCTCCCTGCACCACGGACGTCTGACTGTAATGTGTTGTCTCGCGCATGGGTTGCAAGGGTGACTTGACGGTATGCGTCACGCTCTATTCGATCAATCGCGGCGGAGTTTGAGTCTCGAAGACGGCCGGCAGCGAGATCGATACCCGCAACCCCCCTCCGGAGCCGGCTTCGGCGTGGATCTGGCCGCCGTGCGAGAGGATGGCGCGCCGCGCGATCGCCAATCCCAGGCCGAAGCCGGGTCCCGGTTGCACGGTCTCCACGCGCAGGAAGGGTTCGAAAATCCGGTCCAGCATGTCGGCGGGCACGCCGGGACCATGGTCTTCGACACTGACATGAAGCCATTGGCCGTCGGGACTGGGGGTTGCGTGAATGTCCACCGCGGTTCCGGCGGCGGTGAATTTGACGGCGTTGCGGATGATGTTTTCGAAGGCGCGGCACAGAACTTCGCCGTTGACGGTGCTGACAAATTGTCCTTCGTCCGAGAAATGCACGGCTCGGCCGGCGGCTTCGGCTTCGAAAGCCGCATCCTCGACGATGGCGCTCAGCAATTCGATCAGGTCCACCCGTTCGCGGGCGAGCAGGTCCGCGCCGACTTCGAGTCGGGCCAGTGTCAGCACTTCTTCGACCAAGCTATTCAGCCGATCGGCCTCGCGGTCGATTCGTTCCAGCATGGCGTCGGTTTTGGACGGGCTTTGCCGCAACAGGCCGATAGCAGCCTGCATGCGGGTGAGCGGCGAGCGCAATTCGTGCGACAGATCGTGCAGCAACCGTTGGCGGGCCTCTTCCAAATGCTGCAACCGCGCCGCCATGCTGTCGAAATCGCGGCCAAGATCGACGATTTCGTCGCGCCGCGTTCCCATGCGCGGCCAGACACGGGTTGCTAAATTGCCTTGCGCCACCGAATGCAACGCCCAGCGCAAATGATGCAGTGGCCGCGACAGGTACCAGGCGAGGAAAATGCTGAAAAGAAAAGCGATCACGGCGCCCGAGATCATGGGAACGGCGGGAGAGGGGGCCCTATCCGGCTCTTCGATGGCGGGGATGTCGGTGATGAGGATATAGCGCTTGCCATCGGCCGCCAGAACTTCCCGGCGGCTGCCCCTGTCGGGCAGGGTTTCGTTGGGCAAGAGCTCTTTGCCGGCATCCAGCAAGATCAGATGCG
Source organism: Telmatospirillum sp. (assembly GCA_035604255.1). Classification (GTDB taxonomy): domain Bacteria; phylum Pseudomonadota; class Alphaproteobacteria; order Rhodospirillales; family Magnetospirillaceae; genus Telmatospirillum. The sequence continues at coordinate 8,207 of DATNIV010000553.1, forward strand.
GCGGTTCGGCTGCGGCATTCCATCGCGGCAAGACCGCCAGCAGCGCGTCTGGGCCGGATTGTGTCAGAAGTGTTTGCGCCGTCGTCATCATGAATCCGGCCTTCAATCCGGGAAAGTTGTCGGATTCCTTCTCATGGCCCGACAGCGTCAGATAGGTAATGGCGGCGACGAATGACAGCATCATCGCCAGCCAGAAAGACAGAAACAACTTCCAGAACAAACGGCCCATCGTCACTCGCCCACCAATTGGTAGCCGAGACCGCGGACCGTTTGAATCCAGGATCGCCCATCGTCGCGGGATCCCAGCTTCTGTCGGATGCTGCTGATATGGACGTCGATGCGGCGGTCGAAGGGGGTCAACGGCCGACCCAGGGCGCGTTTGGACAGATCCTGTTTGCTGATCAGATGGCCGGCGTTGCGGGCGAGGACTTCGAGCAGATTGAATTCCGTGCCGGTCAAGTCCAGGGGTTGGCCCCGCCATTCGGCGGTGCGGCTGGCCGAGCGCAGAATCAGGGCGCCGACCTGAAGATCGCTCGCCGGGCTGGGGGCATCATGTCCTCCCGTTCGGCGCAGAATGGCTCGTAACCGGGCCACCAGTTCGCCTGGGGTACAAGGTTTGGGCACATAGTCGTCGGCGCCCAGATCCAGTCCGACGATACGGTCGATATTGTCTCCCCGCGCCGTCAGCATCAACACCGGAATGCGGCTTTTCTGGCGGATGCGGCGCAAGGTCTCGATGCCGCTCAAGCGGGGCAGCATGACGTCGAGGACCACGATGGCGTAATCGCCGCTCAAGGCTTCGGCAGCCCCGCGTTCGCCGTCGCCCACCGCGTGCGCCTCGAAGTTCTCTTGCGCCAGATACTCGGCGAGCATGGCGGTGAGTTCGCTGTCGTCGTCGATCAAAAGTACTTTTACCATGGTGAGAGGCTGATGCTTTCGCCCGCGATGTCAACGGTAAAACGACCGCGCGAAGCGCTGGTCGGCCAAGTTTTACATAACTTTACATCGGCTTAACCGCACCTAACGTGGCGCCCGTTATATCTAGCGCACATGCTTTGTGAGGAGCCGGTTGCGTGAAGACGAATGGCGTACAGCGGACATGGCTTTGTTTGGCGGCGAGTGTGTGGCTGTCGGGCTGTGCCGTCGGACCCGATTACCGGAAGCCCGATCCGCCGGTGCCCGTCGCGTGGTCGGCCCCGCTGCCGCATGGCGGCAATATGGCGCAGTTGGTCACTTGGTGGGATCGTTTCGACGATCCGGTTCTGACCCAATTATTGACAATGGCCGAAGCGGACAGCCCCACGCTGGCGCAAGCCTGGGCCAATATCACGAAGGCCCGCGCCACGCTGACGACGAACCGGGCGGCCGGCCTGCCCAGCGTGACGGCCAGCGGCTCCGCCCAGAGGGAGCGCCAGCAGCAGGGAACCGGCGCGACGACAGGGATCAGTACCGCTTTGACCGGAACGCTGGACGCGTCCTGGGAAATCGATCTTTTCGGCAAGGTCGCCCGCAATACCGAAGCGGCCCAGGCGCGGATCGACGCCCGCTCGGCCGACTGGCATGACGCACGGGTCTCGCTGGCGGCGGAAGTCGCCGACGACTATGTGCAATACCGGGCTTGCCGTTTGCTGGCCCAGGCCTATGCCGACGAGGCCCGCTCGCAACAAGATACCGCGCGGGCCACGGCCATCGCGGTCAAGGCGGGATTGACCTCGTTGGCCGATGGCGCCCTGGCCGAGGCCAGTGCCGCCAGCGTGACGGCCACGGCGACCGATCAGCAAACCCAATGTGATGTGCTGGTCAAGACGCTGGTTGCCTTGACCGGAACCGAGGAAACAAAGCTTTCTCCGCTTTTGTCCCAAGTTCCCGCCAACCTGCCGCAGCCCGATCACTTTGCGGTGGAGAGGGTTCCGGCGGCCCTTCTGGCCCAGCGTCCGGATCTTGTTTCGATGGAACGGGAACTGGCCGCCACCAGCGCAGAAATCGGCGTCGCCGAAGCCGATCGCTATCCCAGTCTGTCTTTGAGCGGGTCTCTGTCGCGGGCCAGCAGCCTGGGGGCGGTCATGACCACCTGGTTGGCGGGACCCGCCTTGTCCTTACCGATTTTTGATGCCGGCAAACGGGCTGCCGCCGTGGACAGCGCGCAAGCCGCCTATGACTCGCAGCTGGCGACCTACAAACAGGGGGTGCGTACCGCCATCAAAGAGGTGGAGCAAGCTCTGGTTCGTTTGGACGGCGCCACGCGGCGGGCTGCCAATGCCGAAACCGCCGCTTCGGGCTACCGCCAGTACTTCGAGGCCGCCGACCGCAACTGGCG
>DATNIV010000554.1:0-7899 GCA_035604255.1 Telmatospirillum sp.
GCCGGATTCGTATTGCACCTTGATGGCACCATAGCCAAGGACGGCGGGGCCGATAGACTCGGCGACCAGCGATTTCAGCGTGGCCAGTCCTTCGATTTCGGCTTCCGTCCGGATGGTCAGCCCCTGCTTGCGCGCCGCATCTTCCAACAAGGCGCGCACGACATGCCCTTTGGGCGGCAGGAGCAGTTTGTACTGAAGAGCCCCCGATAGCGAGATCGTCTCTTTCCTGATGTCGATCACGCCTCTTCGGGCACACAGATAAAGATCCTCGAACAGCAGCGAACGGCTGGCCTTGTCTCCTCTTTCGCGCAGATTGACGGCCAGATCGAACTGGTTGTCATCGACACCGGCGCGCAGCTGGAGGCTGGTGCCTTCCGATATCCTGAGCTCGATTTGCGGAAAGCGCGTCTTGCAGTCCCGAAGCAACTGCGGAGCGACCAGGGGCGCGATGGACGCCAACAGACCAACCGACACGACCCCGCCGAGTTGAACCCGACGGTCTCGCATCGCCATTTCCGCCGCGTTGACGGCGCCGAGAACGGCTTTGGCGTGCCCCAGCAGCGCAAGCCCGGCCTCTGTCGGTTCCACACCGTCAGACCGACGGTACAAAAGCGGTTCACCGACGGCCTTTTCGAGTTCCGCAATGTGATAGCTCAGCACCGGCTGCGTGACGCCCGACAGGCTCGCGGCACCCGTCAGAGAGCGTTTTTCGCAAATATGGACGAAAAACGTCAAACGCCTGATGTCGAACCCCATGCCGCCACCTCCCTTATTGCCGTCAGACTCCATCCAATTCTTCTATATCATTTAGGAAGTTTTGAATTAGCAATTTTATAGCGACCCGCGCAGATTCGAAACCAACAACACCACCGTGAAAAGCGTCTGCAGGGAGGGAGGGAATGTCGGCACCGGCGAAGGGGTCTGCGCGGCTGCGCGCAATTCAGTACGGGGTGGTGGCTCAGCTTTCCGTGATCGGAATGATCAACTATCTCGATCGCGCGACACTCGCCATCGCCAACCCGCTCGTACGACAGGATATGGGCCTGTCCGTCGCCCAGATGGGCCTTCTTCTTTCGGCGTTTCCGCTCACCTATGCCTTGGCGCAACTGCCATTGGGCCTGTTCATCGATCGTCTCGGGTCTCGCCTTTTGCTTGGGTTGGGACTGCTTGTTTGGTCGCTGGCGCAATGTGTCTCCGGCCTCGCGGGAAGCGCTACGCAGCTTTGGGCTCTGCGGTTCATGTTGGGCATTGGCGAGGCGCCCACGCTTCCCTCCAGCACCAAGGTGGTGCGCCGATGGTTCGCCTCCCATGAACGCGGCACGCCGGTTGGCATTTTCACCGGCGCCAATCATCTGGGGCAGGCGTTGGCCGCTCCGACTCTGACCGTGCTGATGGTCGTCCTGGGATGGCGCTGGATGTTTATCATCATGGGCCTGGCCGGGTTCGTCGCCGCCGCGGCCTGGTTCCTGTTCTATCGAGATCCCGCCGACGCCAACCTCTCGGAGGCGGACCAGGCGCATCTCAGAACCGGTGACGCGCAGCGCAATCCGCGGGTCATGGATTTCGCGTTATGGCGGAAGCTGTTTGCCTTTCGCACAAGCTGGGGCCTGTTCCTCGGCGTTTTTGGCTCGTCCTACATGGGCACCATCTATGTCACCTGGCTGCCCGGCTATATGGAAATGGAACACCATCTGAGCGTCACCAATACCGGCCTGCTCATCACGGTGCCCTATGCCTGCTCGGTGGTCGGCAGCGTGTTCGCCGGCTGGGCGTCGGACTATCTCGCCCGGCGCGGTGTTTCGCCGATGAACAGCGGGCGCATTCCCTTTGTCGCCGGACTGCTGGGCATGGCGAGCTTCACCGTGCTGACGGCGCTGTCAGGCGGCTTGATGACGGCCTTGCTGTGGCTCAGTTGCGCCATGTTCTTCGGCCAGCTTTCCGGGTCGTGCTCCTGGATCGTGGCGAGCACGGCCGTCCCCGAAAACTGCCTGGGATCGTTCGGCGGCATACAGAATTTCTTCGGTTATATGGGCGGGGCTTTGGCCCCGACCGTCACCGGCTTTGCCGTTCAGGCAACCGGTTCGTTCACCGTCCCGTTGATCGCCGGCGCCGTGATCTCGGCGATCGGCGCGGCGATCTATTGGTTCGTTCCGAAGGGGCCGATCAGCGTCAGCGATCTCGCGGAACAGCCGACATGATCCCCGATCAATCCCCGCATGCAAAGGGGCCCGGATGAAGGCCCCGGCGAGCGTCCGGACGGGAGCCGAAGCGGTCCTCCACCCCTCCATACCCACACGTCAAGGAGATGAAGCCATTATGTCCTCAGGTGTCATCAAGAATCCCTCCGCGCCGCAGGTAAAGCCCGAGATCATCGCGGCTCTGCGCACCATCGCCGTTTCGCTGCTGAGCGACAATCTGCATCGAAACCGCGGCAGCATTGGACTGACCCCCTACCATATTCCAGCCCCCCTTGTTGGAACGGCCGTGACCGTCCGCACCCGCGGGGGAGACAATTTGGCGGTTCTGCGCGCCTATGACTATTGCCGTCCCGGCGACGTCATGGTCATCGATGCCGAAGGGGATCTGCGCAATGCGGTCTTTGGCGGCATCATGTCATTTGCCGCGTATTCCATGGGGCTCGCCGGCATGATTGTCGATGGCGCCATTCGCGACATTGACGAAATAGGCGCGCGGACCTTCCCGGTCTACGCGCGCGGCGTCAGCCATCGCGGTCCTTTCAAGGACGGTCCGGGCGAAATCAATGTGCCGATCACCGTGGGCGGCATGGTGGTTTGCCCTGGCGATATCGTTGTCGGCGATCGGGACGGGCTTTGCGCCTTTTCTCCCGACATCGCCCCGGCGGTTATCGAAAAAGCGCTCGCGCAGCATGGAAAGGAAGAGGCGACGATGCAGGCAATCCGGGATGGTCGCTGGGATCGCTCCTTTGTCGATGCCCTGGAAGCGCGGTGCATGAACTGAGGCGATTTCAAACAGAGACATCGACCCTCTGAGCCTGTGAAAAAATAAGAAAAACGAGTGGCGCGGGCGTCCCGCCCGAGGTCCGGCGAAGCCGGAAGCCCTGCGTTTCCGCCGCTTTCCGCGTCGGAGGCGGGCAAGATGCCCGCCCCACTCGTCAATTTTTTTCACAGGCTCTCTCCCCCGCAAGGGACCTCACCCGATTCCCAGGCGCTCCTTGAGCGGGCTGAGAAAGCGACGGCTGACCGGAACCAACAACCCCGCCGTCGTGGTGATTTCGGCAAGCCCATTGTCGGTGAACTGGATCTCCTTGATCCGGTCGGGATTGATCAGAAATTGCCGATGGCAGCGAATCAGGGGGGTCTTTTCCTCCAATGTGCGCAGCGTCAGTTCGGTAAAGCGTTCCTGGCCGTTGGCCCCCACGACATAGACGCCGCTTTGCTTCGACGAGACATATTCGATCTCTTCGAACTTCATCAGATAGATGCGGTTGAGACCGGAGCAGGGAATCTGCTTCAATTGATTGCTATCTTGCAGCACCGTCATATTTTGCGGCGCGCGGTCGCGCCGGAGCCGGTGCAGGGTTTTCTCCAGCCGGGCCGGGTCGATCGGCTTCAACAGATAGTCGAATGCGTTTTCCTCGAACGCCTGCAGGGCATATTCGTCATGCGCCGTCAGAAAGACGATATGCGGCAGGCGTTCCGGCGCCAGCATGGACAAAAGCTCCAGTCCGCTCACCCTGGGCATCTGGATATCGAGGAACACCACATCGGGCTGCAACCGATTGATGGCCGCCACCGCTTCCACCGCGTTGGCGCATTCACCGACAATGCGGACATCCTCGGCCTCGTCGAGGAGACACCGCAGTTCCTGGCGGGCCAGCATCTCATCGTCGACGATCAGAATGTCCATCATGACGGCACCCTTTCCAAGGGAATGCGGAGATTGACGCGAGTGTAGCGGTCGGGCTCGCATTCGATCTCGATCCCATAGGCGTCGCCATAACGACTTTTGATCCGCCGATCAACCAGGCTCATGCCCATTCCGTCGCCATTCGCACTTTTTTCGTACAGTCCGGCATTGTCCTCGACGCTGACCACCAGATTGTCGTGGTCGCGCACCGCGTCGATATGGATCAATCCGTCGCACATCAGTTGAGACGTCCCATGCTTGATCGCGTTCTCGACAATCGGTTGCAAGGTGAAGGCCGGCAAGCGCGCATCCCGTAATTCTTCCGGCATATCGATATCGATGGACAGTCGTGGCGCGAAACGGGCCAACTCGATCTGCAAGTAGGCATTCACATGCTCAATCTCGTCGGAAAGACAAGCCTCCTCGCTGGAGCGCTTGAGATTCTTGCGAAAGAAGGTCGAAAGATTCTGCACCAGGAAGCGGGCTTTCTCGGGATTGATGCGGATCACCGCGGAGAGCGTGTTCAGGGCATTGAACAGAAAATGCGGATTGACCTGAGCCTGCAAAAGCTTGATCTCGGACTGGGCGAGCAATTGCTTCTGCTGTTCGTAGCGCCCCGCCAGAATCTGCGTCGACAGCAGATGCGCGATGCCTTCGCCCAGAGCGCGATTGATGGAGGAAAAGAGTTTGGACCGGGGTTCATACATATTGATTGCCCCGATCACCTGGCCTCCCTCGTCATGCAGCGGCACCACCAGCGAGGCGCCAAGCGGACAGTCGGCCCGGATCGGGCATTGAAAAACCTGTTCATTGCCATCGGCGTAAAGGATCTCATTGTTGGCGATGGCTTGCCGGGTTTGCGGATTGGAGATCGCCATTCCCGGCAAATGATGGTCGTCGCCGATGCCGATGAAGGCCAGCAACGTCTCCCGATCCGAAATCGCCACGGCGCCGACGCCGCTCTCCTCATAGATGATGCGCGCCACCTCCATGGTATTTTCCTGATTGAAGCCGCTGCGCAAAACCCCCACCGAGCGGGCGGCGATCTTCAGCGCCATCGAGGAAAAGACGCCCGACTGCTTTTCGAACATGACGCGCCGGTCGAGAAGGATCCGCATGAACAAGGCGGCCCCCAAGGTGTTGGCGATCAGCATCGGCACAGCGACATCCTTGACCAAATTCGCCGCCGCATCGAACGGCCTGGCCAGCGCCAGGATGATCACCATATGGACGATCTCCGAGCACAGACTGACGATGGCGACGCGGAGGGGATCGAAGATCTGATCGCTTTTCCCGCGGCGGATCATATAGCGGTGCACCATGCCGCCGACCAATCCCGAGACGACGGTCGAAACGGCGCAGGCCTGCGCGCTCATGCCGCCCATGCTGTAACGATGCAATCCCCCGACCAGACCGACGACGATCCCCACCCAGGGCCCGCCCAAGATCCCGCTCAAGCCCGCGCCGATGGCCCGCGTGTTGGCGATGGAATCGTCGACTTTGAGACCGAAATAAGTGCCGAGAACGCAAAACAGCGAAAAGACCAGACAGCAGGCCACCTTGTTGGGAAAGCGAATGGTGACATGCATTAAAGGGATGAACAGCGGCGTCCGGCTCAACAGAAAGGCGATCACCAGATAGACGCAGGTCTGCTGCAGCAGTGCGACGGTCAGATTGAATTGATTGATCAGCACCCCGTGGCCCCCACCCCTTATTGCGAATCCTAAAATACAAGGACGAACGCCGCGAAGATCCGCAAGGGTCTCATAAAACCAAGCACCGGCAGCCGATATCAACCTTAAACGACGGAGGGTTTCGCTCCCAGGGTGGACCGTCAACGAATGCGCCGGATCGGCAACGAGGATGTCCGGCTATGCCACCCGCATTTTGCGGCGCGCGACATTGGTCAGTGCGTTCAGAACCTGCACGCTCATCACGCCACCGGTGCCGATGATCGTCTCCGCGCGATCCGCCTTCACGGGGTTACCGATGGGGACGATCCTGAAATGTCTCGTAGTCGGTCCGCAAGGGTTCGAGTCCCTTGACGACCATCGCCTTCAGGAGATTTTCACCCAGCCCGCCGGCGCTGACGAGAGCATCGGCGCGCGCGCCGAGGAGATCGGCAAGCAGGCGCGCACGGACGGGCGACGGCGCGGCATCGAACAACTCGCGGCATTTACGGATGGAGAGTTGCGGGGCCAGGTCTTCTTCCCTGCGCTCGGCCAGAATGCGTTCAGCGACGGAGAATGCGGCGAAATCAAGAATTCCGGGCGATAAGCGGTCTGCCTTCACCAACAAACGATCCGCGGCGGCCGCATCGGACGTCTCGCCGGTGGGCAGGTAATGACGTGACTGCTTCAGCCGGAGGTAAGACACCTCCCGTTGGAGACCGACCTTGGTTTTGGCCTCCCACTCCGCCTCGTTCATCACTTTGCTTTCCGGAAACTCGGTTTCCGCACCGTTCGACGTGGTGCAGTAGACGATCCCGTCAGCAACCTCCTCGACGATGTAGCTACGACCGTCTTTGGCATAGGCTGTCGAACCGCGGGGAAACCGGGTGCGCATGAATCGGGCTTTCGCAACAGGGATGGCCGGAGAAGGGGCCGGCATGTCCCCTCGTCTCTTCGGCACTGTGTATCACGCCGCCCCTCCACGCAAGCAAGATGGTCTTTGCGCGAAAAAATGTCATGGCGCCCAACCAACGCGCGGCGGCTTTTCGATTCAAGGCTTGTGCCACACCCCATGTCGGCAAAAAGGCAGGTCCCGGGGCCTCGCCGATCGTCACCACGAAACGCGCAAGCCCCGCAACCAATCGAGCCAGGGCTCCATGCCGGCGCCGGTTTTCGACGACAACACATCGATCGATATCTGGTCGTCCAGGGTGTGGATGGCGGCGATGGCGCGCTGGGGGTCGAAATCGTCAAGATGCGCCAACAGATCGGACTTGGTGATCAGAACGCGGTCGGCCTGACGGAAGATCACCGGATATTTCGCCGGTTTGTCGTCACCCTCGGTGACCGAAAGCAACACCACATCGGCATGCTGGCCAAGGGCGAAACCGGCCGGGCAAACCAGATTTCCGACATTTTCGATGAACAAGAGATCAATGCCGTCGAGATCGAGATCATGCATGGCGTCATGCACCATGCCGGCATCGAGATGACAGGCCATGCCGGTGGTGATCTGCACGGCGGGCACGCCGTGCCGCCGGATGCGCAAGGCATCGTTTTCGGTTTCCAGATCGCCTTCGATCACGGCGATCCGCATCTCGCCGGACAAAGCTTCGATGGTGGCTTCCAGCAGGCTGGTCTTGCCGCTGCCGGGCGAGGACATCAGATTGAGGGCGGTAATCCCATGGGCGTCGAAATGCTCGCGGTTATGAAGCGCCCGCTTGTCGTTGGCGCTCAGCAGATTCTCGATGACCTCGATCCGCTTGGACAGATTGGGCGACGCCACATGGGCGTCGCACCCGCATTCATCACACATGGACCACTCCTAAAACCTTTGACGGCGCGGCGGCGTCAATCATGACAGAAATGCTGCCGGCGCGTCTGCCGCTTCATAAAAAAAAATCCGCGAACCACCGCAGATCATGCCCCATGACGCTTATGGATAACGGCACCAGACGATCAAACTTATACCGATCACGTCTCGAAACTGTCGATATAGAGTTCTTCGCCGCTGATCAGCGTGATCTTGCGCCCCTGGCATCGCGCACAGCGGAAAACGAATCCCGTGATCTCCGACTCCGCACCGCAATCGACACAATGACCGCGGATCGGCACCGACTCGACGATCAGTTGGGCACCATCGGCGATGGTTCCCTCGGCAAACATCTCGAAACAACCGATCAAAGCCCTCGGTTCGACCGAACGCAGTTTCCCCACCTTGACGGTGACCCGGCTGACATGCTCGACGCCATGCTTGGCGGCTTGATCGAGCAGGATCTGCATCAGACCGCTGACGATGGAGGCTTCATGCATCGGCGTTGTTCTCTCGGCCACGTTTGTC
>DATNIV010000555.1:0-11339 GCA_035604255.1 Telmatospirillum sp.
GGCTGCAGCAGCAGCTTGGTCATGATAAGAGACTTCTTGGCGTTCTGCGCCGCGTCCAGCGACAGTTCCTCCGTCGGAAAATAGGCGCAGGAATACTGCCGATCCGCATCCAGAAACAGATCGTAGAAGGCCCCTGACAGATCGTAATGATGGGCGACGTTCCGCTTGCTCGACGCTACCGGATTCCACTGCTGTAAGCGGCGTGCCCAAGCGTAGTACCGTTCGCCGGGCGAATAGCGCTGATCGAGGCGATGCATGTTTTCGCTGACGACCGCCAGAAAGTCGTAGAGCGTTCCCTTCTCAAGGGTCAGCGTGCCGTCCATGTAGCTTTCGCCGACCGTCAGTGCGGGGCGCAGGGGCAGTTTCCAATGAATCGAGCGGTCGTGCAGGCGAATGGTGACGGGCGGGAATCCGTCTAGCGGTTTGCCCTGGTAAGCATGTGTCTTGCCATGGGAATCGATGATGGTCAGGCACCCATAACCCATGAGTCGTTTAAAGAAATAATCGAACAGAAGCATAATGTGAAATTCTCCTGGTTCGAATCGCCATGTCCGGGATGAACGGTTTGGTCATCCTTATCCGAAGGGCTGATATCGGAATAGTTTAGCGTATAGATAGTATTTTCACCCGAAAGGAATTGTCCCGCGCGGATTGGTTGGAAGGCCTGTCAATGCAACCGACCCGACCATGGCCGTCCTCCTGAGATGCGCATAGAGACAGCTTAGAGATGGCAATCATGGCGAGGCAGAGTCGGAAAATACTTAGCCCTCATTTCACTTTTTTCGGGATCGAAAGCGATACCCTCTCCCCTTGTGGGCGAGGGTGGGGTGAGGGGGCGGTTAAGTGTAAGGATGACGGGGGCACTATGAACCTTCCGGGATGCACCCCATGTTAGTTCTGACGGTCCCTAGGGAAGGGGGGCTATAACGCGGATGACGCTCGTATGGTGGACACAGGATTGGCCAAATCCCTGCGCCTTGGTTTTGGTGCGCTTGCCCTTCTGATTTTTTTTCAGACGTCTGCCTTCGCTGCCACTCAAGAGCCAACCGGACCCTCGGAATTTCTTTTCCTTGTGCAGATGGTCGTTTTGATCCTGGTTGGACGAAGCCTGGGCGAACTCATGCAGCGAATCGGCCAACCGTCGGTGATGGGCCAGTTGATCGCTGGCATTCTGTTGGGGCCGTCCGTCTTCGGCGCTCTCTGGCCCAACCTCCAGCACGCGATTTTTCCGTCCAGTCACGAACAAAAGGCGATGATCGATGGGGTGGCGCAATTCGGTGTGTTGCTGCTGCTGTTGCTGACCGGGATGGAGACTGATCTCAAACTCGTTCGCAAGGTTGGTCGTGCGGCCTTTAGTGTCTCCATATCGGGAATTTGCATTCCCTTCGCCTGCGGTTTCGCCCTTGGCCAGTTTCTTCCCGAGCAACTCCTGCCACGTCCCGAGCAGCGTCTCTTCGCCTCGCTGTTTCTCGGCATCGCGCTGTCGATATCGTCGGTCAAGATCGTCGCGATGGTGGTTCGCGAGATGAATTTCCTGCGCCGGAATATCGGTCAGGTCATTGTCGCCGCGGCGGTGATCGACGACACGATCGGCTGGATCATCATCGCGATCGTCTTCAGTTTGGCGTCTCACGATGCGATCGATGCCGTCTCGCTGGCCCGAAGTGTTCTGGGAACCGCGGCCTTTCTGGCGATCAGCCTGACCGTCGGGCGGCGCGTCACCTTCAAAGTCATTCGGTGGGCGAACGATCATCTGGTGAGCGAGGCGCCCGTCATCACCGTGATTTTGATCTTCATGGCCGGGATGGCGCTGACGACGCAACTCATCGGCGTCCACACGGTGCTGGGTGCCTTGGTCGCCGGCATTCTCGTGGGCGAATCGCCTATTCTGACACGCCAAATCGACGGCCAATTGCGCGGACTGATCATGGGCCTGTTCATGCCTGTGTTCTTCGGTTTGGCGGGGTTGAGCGCCGATCTGACTGTCCTTAAGGATCCGCTGCTCCTGATCCTGACCGGCGGACTGATCCTGATCGCCAGCCTTGGCAAGTTCGCGGGCGCCTTTATCGGCGGTGAACTCGGCGGCTTGTCTCACCGGGAATCGTTGGCGTTGGCCTGCGGTATGAATGCGCGCGGTTCCACCGAGGTGATCGTGGCGACCATCGGTTTATCGATGGGTATTATCGGTCAGACTCTTTTTACCATGATCGTCGCCATGGCGGTTCTTACGACCGTGGCCATGCCACCCATGCTGCGTGCGGCGCTCGCCCGCCTGCCGATCGGCGCGGAGGAAAAAGCGCGGCTGGCGCGCGAAGAGTTTGAAGAGAAAGGCTTTGTCGCCAATCTCGAACGCATTCTTCTGGCCGTCGACGAAAGCGCCAATGGAAAGTTTGCGTCCCGTCTTGCCGGCCTGATCGCCGGAGCGCGTGGAATCCCGGCGACGGTTCTCCACATCGGCGAGCGCGCCAAACATCAGGAAGCGAGACGCGCCGAAACCGAGAGCCCGGAGGCTGCGGTCAAAGCGGGCGCCCAACAAACGGCCTTGGTCGCGGCGCAGAGCGAAAATCAGAAGCCGTCTGAGGTCGAAATCACGACCCGCGCCAAGGAGGACAAAGCCGAAGATGCCGTTGCCGAGGAAGCCCGCAAGGGTTTTGATTTGCTGGTGATCGGCGTTGACAAGGTCACGGCGCCGGGTGGGACCTTCCATGCCGATATCGCCCGTATGGCGACTGGTTTTGACGGGCCGTTCGGGGTCGTGTTGGCGCAGGGCGACCACCGTGATCGACCGAACGATAGCGCATTCAAAATTCTTGTGCCGATCACCGGCACCGTCGCATCGCGTCGTGGGGCGGAAATCGCCGTTGCCCTGGCGCGCGCCAACGATGTCGCTTTGACCGCGCTTTACATCTCGGCTCCGAGCGAAAAAAGTGGTCGCAGACGGGGGGCGAGTGCGACACGCCTTCACGAGGAGGAGATTTTGAAAGATCTGGTCGATCTTGCCGAGCGCTACGATACCGCCGTGACGACGATCGTCCGCGCCGACATTGCGCCCGAAGAGGCCATCCTTCGGGAGGCTCGCGACGGGCGATACGATTTCATCGTCATGGGCGTCAATCGCCGGGCCGGAGACGCGTTGTTTTTCGGTCATGTCGCGGCGGCCGTTCTGGAAAAAGCGAAAACGTCGATCTTGTTCGTCTCGAGTTAGGGCTTGGGGCGAAATTATCGCTCCAAGCCCTTCAGCCCGAGCGGCGTTTGCGTCACGGTGCCGCGTCGGTTTTGCTCTCCGCCGGCAGCACCACGAATTCGGCGCTTCCTTGTCGGTTGATCAAGATCAGGACATCGCCCTGGTCGGCGGCGGCGCGGAGTTTCCGTGTGGCGTCCATGGGTTCGGTGACCGCTTGGCGATTGATGGAGAGCACAACGTCACCCGGGATCAAGCCGATGGCCGCCGCCGTGCTATTGGCTTCGACGCCACCGACAACGACACCCTGGACCGACGTCGCCACGTGGAGTTCTCGACGAAGGTCCGACGTCAGGTTCGCCAACCAAATTCCCATGACCGGCGGTGTTTCCGTCACCCCTCCGCCCTGGTTTCGTTTGACGGCGACGAGTTGTTCTCCGCTCGGTGCTTGAGCAACAATCATCTCCAATGTCTGTGACTTGCCGTTCCGATCGAGGGTTATCCGAAGTTTGTCTCCGACCTTGGCCGTGACGACGAATTTGGAAATGTCATGCGGCACCTGGACCGCGTGACCATCGGCCTCCTTGATGATGTCGCCGGATTGGACGCCGGCCTTGGCCGCAGGGCCATTCGCCGCAACCTCGGTGACCAGGAGACCCAGAGGGTTTTCGGCCTCGATATGCAAGGCATGAGCGATTGCCGGCGAGATCGACTGAATGCTCAGGCCAAGATAACTGTGGTCGGCATGACCGGTATCGCGCAGCTTTTGCACGATGACTTTGGCGACGCTGGAGGGAATGGCGAACCAGATACCGATGCTGCCGCCGTTTGGCGAATAGATTGCGGCATTGATACCCACGACGTGGCCGTCGGTATCGAAGGTCGGCCCGCCGGAACTGCCTCGATTGATCGGGGCGTCAATCTGCAGGAAATCATCGAACGGGCCTTGCTGGAGATCGCGCCCCAGGGCGGAAACGATTCCCGCGGTGACTGTGCCGCCAAGGCCGAACGGATTGCCGACCGTCATGACCCAATCGCCCACCTCAACCTTGTTGCTATCGCCCCATTGCAGAAACGGAAGATTGTGTTTTCCCGAGACCTTGAGAAGGGCGATATCCATCTTTGGATCGGCCCCGACGATCGTGGCCGAGTGCCGGGAGTTGTCTTGGAAGATGACGGTGATCTTCGTGGCCCGCGCCACCACATGGTTGTTGGTGACGATATAGCCGGCTGGATCGATGATGAAGGCCGATCCGACGGAAATCATTTTTCCGCCCGTCGCTGTTTTTGTTCCCGGCGACAAAGGAGTTCCCTCGGGAAGGCCATGTTGTTCGAAATAATGCCGCAGGAAATCGTCGAAAGGCGTATCCGCCTTGTTTCCTTGCCCGGGAGAGTCTTCGCTTGGCGATTCACCCTCGGTGGGCGCCGCTTCCGGTGGGATCTCGGCCGCGACATTCACGACGGCCGGCAACACGCGTTTGACCAATGGCGACCAGCTGGGCAGGGAAAACACGGGCGCAGGGCCGTCGCGCACGACAGTTTCAGCGTGGGCGACCGCAGACATCGCCAAGCCGGCGACACAAGCGATTATCACGGCGCGTATGCGAGGGGGCAACGACCCGGAGGAGACGGCATTGGCGAATGAGACGTCGGGCTCTGATGCGTTCACGTTCGGGCATCCTGGCTGAAACGATGATCCGCATTGGCGTTGGCGGGCTGTCGCGCGATCATTCCTGGGGCCAACGATCGGCGATAAGGTTCGTCCCGCCACCGATCGAATCTGATCTTAAGGATCAGGACCATAGCCGGTGGAGACCGTGTCGCGCCAACCTCGGAAACTACGCAGTCGGGCCTTCGTCAGCGCGGATTCGCGTGGTTTCCGAGGCTCCCGCTTCGCATTGCCGCTGCAACTGGGACTTGGCAAGTATGTCGAGGCTGCGCTCGTCGCGCTGTTGCTTGTGCGGGCGCGCTCGTCCGGCGTGGCGAAGCCGTGGCCGCGGCGTCATCCCCATGTGCTTAGCGAGCATCCATGGCGACCGTCTTCACCTGCAGCTTCTGAATGAGGGCCGACAGATTGCCGCCGTTCTGTTGCAGGAATGACGAGAAATCGTCGCGCTGCGCCAAGGCCATGCTGACGCCGACGATACTGATGTCGGTGACCCTGTAGCCGTCACTTCCGGCGACATGCCATTCGACCTTCAGCGGAGGCCCGGAAGCGGGTTGGTTCATCTCGGTATAGACGACGGTGCTGGTCGCGCCTTCGGGACTCTGGCCGATGATTCGGAAGGACTCGCCATTATATCGGGCGAATCGCTGCGAATAGACGCGCACCATGAAATCGCTATAGACCGTCGTGAAGGTCTGTCGCTCGGCAGCGCTCGCCTTTTGCCAATATCGTCCGAGGACGAAGGTGGCGATTCGCGGCATATCGAAATCCTTGTCCAAAAATCCTTTGAGTCGCTGCTGCCGATCAGCGGGAGAAATCGTTTCGCTGGCCACGGAGAGAATTGCATTGCGCGCGAGATCCGAGACGAAGGCGCTCTGGTTCGCCGCGGGATCGGTGGCGTGGCTGGGCGATGAAAGGCTGCCAAGGAGGAGCACGGTGAGGGCATAGACGAGATGTCGTGTGCGCATGAACGGGCAACTCCCAAGGGACGGGTGGTGGCGATCGACGGTGAACGCGGATAACCGAACGCTCGATGCGTCACTCTAAGTGCAGTGGCCCGACGCTGACAGGATCGGAAAATACTCAGAAGGCGTCGGACGCAACGTGGGGAAAGTCTTCGCCGCGATAGGGTCTCGACGAGAATTTGGATTGGCGAACAGGTTAAGGAAATGCCCCCCCTTCAACGATGGTTTCGCCCAAGATCATTGCGGCGACAGTCTTGTTGTCATATTTTTGTCATATATCAACTCTGGTGGCTTGGCCGGCCTGTCCAAAACATCCGAGAATGAAAAATAAAAGGGGGGATGTCATGACGAGAATCATTCGAGAGTCGTGGGCCGTCTGTCGTGGCCGCCTTGGCGTGCTGGCAGGAACCATCCTTTTCGTCATTTCCTGCGGCCAGGCAAACGCGCAAGGGGTGCTGGTCATGTATTGCGGTGCCGACGAGAGCTGGTGCCGCGCCGTGACGACGACCTATGAGAAGGAAACCGGCGTCAAGATCAACATGGTCCGCATGTCGGCGGGCGAGACCTATGCTCGTATCCGGGCCGAAAAGGACAACCCGCACGGCGATATCTGGTGGGGCGGGACCGGGGACCCGCATCTGCAGGCCGCCGATGACGGTCTGACCGAGCCCTACGAGTCGCCGCAAATGCCGCAACTTCGCGATTGGGCGCAGCGCCAAGCCGCGATCGCCAAGCATCGGACCGTTGGCATTTACCTCAGCGCGCTCGGCTTCGGTTATAACAAGGAGGAACTCGCTCGTCGCAAGTTGGCGGCGCCGGCTTGCTGGGCCGATCTGATCAGGCCCGAATTCAAGGGCGAGGTGCAGATGGCGGACCCCAACGCTTCGGGAACAGCGTGGACCGCGCTGGCCACCATCGTGCAGTTGATGGGAGAGGACAAGGCGTTTTCCTACTTCGTCGCGCTGAACCGCAACATCAACGAATATCCCAAGACCGGCGCCGCGCCGGCGCTCTCCGTCGGCCAGGGCGAGACCTTGGTCGGGATCGCCTTCCAGCACGACATCATCAATGTCGCGCGGAGCGGCAAGCCCGCGCAGGTGGTTTCACCTTGTGAGGGAACCGGCTACGAAATCGGCTCGATGAGTCTGATCAAGGACGCGCCGCATATGGCCGAGGCCAAGAAGTTCTACGAATGGGCGCTGACGCCGGCGGCGCAGAAACTGGCCGCCGCGAGCGGGAACTTTCAGCTGCCGTCCAATCCAGAGACGCCGGTGCCGCCCGAATCGCCGGATCTCAGCAAAATCAAGCTGATCGAATATGATTTTAACACTTATGGCTCGAAAGCGACTCGCAACAGGATCTTGGCGCGATGGGCGGATGAAGTGAAAAACGCGCCGCGGTGATGCGCATGTTTTCGCGCCCGTCGCTGATCTGGCTGGCATTGGGCTGGGTGGCAGTACTGCTGCTGCCTTGGTACGGCATGGACGGTATTCCGCGTGGCGTAGCGGTCTTGCCGGCTTTTGGACATGCGATCTGGGGGGGGCGGCCCTGGTTGGGTCCGCTCCTGTTGCCGATGGCGCTGGCCAGTTGGGCGATGATCGGCCAGCCCCGGCCCCGCGCCCTGGTGGCCGCCGGCTTTGCCGGGATCGCTTGGACCGTCGCACAGGGCTTTGCCATCCTTCATCACGGCTGGGCTTTTGACTGGCTGGCCGGGCTGATGGGGGGGAGTGGCCCGACGCAGCCGGCGTTGGGATGGGGCGCCCTGATTTTTGTCTTCGCCTGTCTCATGATGGTCGCGTACGGCTTTGCCCGGCTGGGCTTTTGTCGCGGCGATGTGTTCGTGATCGGCGCCATTCTTCTGGTTGTCGGATTGATCGCGCTTTTCGTCCTTTATCCGGCTCTTTGTATTCTGTTCTCGGCGGTTCGCGACAATGATGGAGGTTTCGCGCCCCACCTCTTTCTGACGAAGCTGCTCAATCGCTCGATCTGGGGTGTCGATTGTCTGTTCGGTGCGCAGGCCTGCGGCACGGCGTGGAATACCGTGGCGGTGGCGAGTGTGGTCGGCCTGCTGACGACGCTGCTCGGTCTCGGGTTCGCTCTCCTGGCGCTCAGAACGCGCGTGCGGCTCAAGCCGCTGATCGGACTGCTCTCGGTTCTGCCGATCATCACGCCTCCCTTCGTCATCGGCCTTGCTCTCATCTTGTTGTTCGGACGCTCCGGCGTGGTGACGGTGTGGGGCGCCGATCTTTTGCATCTGCCGCGAAGCCGGTGGATTTACGGCATGTCGGGCATAGTCGTCGCCCAGGTTCTGGCCTTCACGCCGATCGCCTTCCTGGTCATGATCGGCGTGTTGCAAGGCGTCAGTCCGAGCCTCGAAGAGGCGGCCCAGACACTGCGCGCCAGCCGGTGGCGGACATTTCTGACCGTGACATGGCCGTTGATCCGGCCGGGGCTCGCCAACGCGTTCCTGATCGCCTTCATCGAGAGCATGGCGGACTTTGCCAATCCCTTGATGATCGGCGGTAATTTTTCCGTCCTTTCGACCGACATTTTTTTCGCCGTGGTCGGCACCACGCATGATCAGGGGCGCGCGGCGGTGCTCGCCATCATTCTGCTCACCTTCACCTTGACCGCTTTCCAGGCCCAACGCGCCTGGGTCGGACAGCGCAGCTACGCCACAATGGGGGGAAAGGGGAGTGCTGGGCAGCCCGCGCAATTGCCGGTGGGGCTCCGCCTTCTTTGTTACGGCGCGATCGTGCCCTATCTGCTGCTGACCGTCGCCGTCTATGGCACGATCCTGATCGGAGGTTTTGTCGACTCCGTCGGGCGAGACAACACGCCGACCTTGCGCCACTTTTTGACCGCGTTTTCGATCGACCATGGGGTCGGCGGTTGGTTCCTCAGCGGCTCCGCCTGGAATTCCTTGCTGACGACGTTCGAGATCGCGCTGATCTCCATGCCCTTCACGGCGGTCATAGGAATCGTCATCGCCTGGCTCCTGGACCGCCAACATTTTTTTGGCCGGCGGACGTTCGAGTTCCTAGCCATGATGAGTTTCGCCATTCCAGGCACGGTGATCGGCGTCAGCTATATTTTGGCCTTCAATGTGCCGCCGGTGGCGCTGACGGGCACCGGCGTGATCATCGCCATCGCTTTCGCCTTTCGCAACATGCCGGTCGGCATCCGCGCGGGGCTGGCCAACCTCAGCCAGATCGATCGCAGTCTGGACGAGGCGTCGCTCACCCTGGGCGCCAGTTCGCTCCGTACGCTGGTCCTGGTGATCCTGCCGATGTTGCGGCCGGCGGTGACGACGGCATTGGTCTACAGTTTCGTGCGTGCGGTGACCGCGGTGAGCGCCGTCATCTTCCTGGTGACCGGCGAGTACCAGCTTGCCACCGTCTATATCATCGGTCGCGCCGATGTCGGCGACTATGGCGTTGCCATCGTCTATTCCGCCGCACTGATCGTTTTCATGCTTCTGGTCCTGCTTGTCATTCAATTGGGGATCGGAATTCGTCGTCCCGGTGCGCGCGCGGTGCCGCATACCGAGGCCGCGCCTCCCCTGACAATGGTGTAGAGATGAGCGAACCGATGTCTCCCGCTGTGGAATTTCAGGGCGTCACCAAACGATATGGCACGGTGACTGCTCTCGACGAGGCGAACTTCGAAATTGCGCGCGGCACGCTGGTCACGCTGCTCGGCCCGTCCGGCTGCGGCAAGACCACGGTGCTGCGCCTGATCGCCGGTCTTGAACGGCCGAACGCCGGTCGCATCATGATCGCCGGGCAGGATGTGACGCTGCTTTCCGCGGCCGAACGCAATATCAGTATGGTCTTTCAGTCTTACGCCCTGTTTCCTCACATGACCGTGTTGGAGAATGTTTGCTACGGACTGCGTGCCGCCCATGTGAAGAAGGCTCTGGCGGCCGAGATGGCGGCGGACAAACTGGCGCTGGTCGGACTGGCCGGCTATGAACGTCGTCTGCCGAGCGAACTCTCCGGCGGGCAACAACAGCGCGTCGCCGTCGCGCGCGCTCTCGTCTTGGAGCCTCAAGTCTTGCTGTTCGACGAGCCTTTGTCGAACCTTGATGCCAAACTACGCCGTCGCGTTCGTGAGGAGATCCGCGAATTGCAACAGACTCTGTCGCTTACGGCGCTCTATGTGACCCATGACCAGCAGGAAGCGCTGGCGATCTCTGATCGCATCATGGTGATGAATATGGCGCGCATCGCTCAAGATGGTTCTCCCCGCGAGCTTTACGAACGTCCGGCCACCCGCTTCGTCGCTGATTTCATCGGCGACGCGAATATCGTTCCGGTCGAGATCGAACGTCTCGACGGCGCAGAGGCCATGGTCAAGCTCGGGTCGTTTCGTCTTCATCTGCCGCATCATGGCGCCACTGTCGGCCCGGCGGAGCTTGCGATCCGGCCCCAAGCGCTGATTCCGTCCATCGGTGCGGCGGGCGGGGACAGCCTGTCGGGCCGCATAGCCAAGGCCTCTTATCTCGGCAGTCATATGGAATATTGGATTGCCGTGGACGGACTGAGCAGCGAACTGCTTTCCATTTGGCCCGATGTCACGCAGCCGCTGCCGGTGAACGCCAAAGTCGCCCTTGGTCTCGCAACGTCGGGTGTCGCCATCGTTGCGAAGGGCTGATGCGGCTTCCGAATAAGCCCACCCCATGGGAGGCTCATTCGGAAGGGAGGCACAGCCTTCTTGAAAGAGAAGGAAATGCCTTGTGACCGCTTTCACCTCATGCTGTCAAAGCCGTCAGCATGACCTTGACCGCCAGCATGCCGGGATCATCGATGCCGATCGATTTGTCGGCATAGACGCGCGCCCGGCCAAGGCCGTTCGGCTTATCCCGAAAGGTCTCCAAGGTTTGCTCGCAGGCTTGTTTGGCGGCTCCCGCCAGGGCGGCCGGAGTGTCGAGACCGGCGGTTGCCACGGCCAGCGCGTCAATTATGTCGAGAACGCTTTTCATGCCGAGTTCGCCCTTGCCGCGCGCCATCATCGCATCCCGGGCACCCGCGAGGAGGGCGGGTACCTCGCTCCATGGGACCGTTTGCCGGCCTTTGCAGGCCTTGGCGGCGCTCATCAGGGCGGTTGCCGTCAGCGTGCCGAAGGATGACGAACTGGCCGCCTGGAAGGCTTTGGCCAGCGCTAAAAAGAGCAGGCCGACGTCATCGGGCATGGCATCGGCGCGATCCGCGGCCTCGCGCCAGCCCTTGGATACCGTGATGCCAAGATCGCCGTCTCCCAGCCGGCCATCGGCGGTGTTCAGGAAATCGGCCGCCGCCTCGGCCCCATCGGCCAAGTGAGCAACCGCGCCTTTGATGTCGGATGCGTTGAAGTCAGTCATCCGTCAAACCCTCCAGAACGCGCAATCGGCGGGGGCCAGGAGCAGGTCTTCCAACTCGTCGTCCAGCCGGCACAGGGTGAAGGTGGCGCCCGCCATTTCCATTGACGTGGCGTAGCGGCCGATCAGCGGCATGACGATGCGCACGCCCAAGGCTTCCAGCCTTTT
>DATNIV010000556.1:0-3307 GCA_035604255.1 Telmatospirillum sp.
CACCGTGGGTCGAAGGGAGAGCCGGGGACGGCAAAAATGTCGCGACCTTGATCGAGGCCAAAGCGGGCCGTGATCAACGATCCGGACTTGGGTGCCGCCTCGACCACGACGATTCCCTTGGATAGGCCGGAAATCAGACGATTGCGCCTGGGAAAATGGGCGGCCTGGGGTTCCCGACCCGGGGACATTTCGGAAATCACGCATCCCTCGGCGCAGAGTCTTTCGTAAAGACCACGATTTTCCTCTGGATAGACGATATCGACGCCGCCAGCCAGGACGGCGATGGTGCCGGTCGCCATGGCGCCGTCATGGGCGGCGGTGTCGATGCCGCGCGCCATGCCGGATGCCACCACCCAGCCCTGTTCACCCAAATCGATCGCCAAGGTTTTGGCCATCCGGCGACCGAGCGCCGAGGCATTGCGCGCCCCCACGATGGCGACCGTGTCGGCGTTCAACAGGGACGGATTTCCACGGACACAGAGCACAGGTGCCGTTTCCAATGGTCGAAGCGCCGCCGGAAAATCGTCTTCCACGCTGGCGATCAGGCGGGCGCCCAAACGATCGAGAGCGTCGAGTTCGCGCTCGGCGGTGCTGACGCTGCAAACCGTGAAGGACCGCTTGCCGCCGCCCTGTCGCGCCAGGGATGGCAGATATTCCAGCGCTTTGGCCGGCGTGCCGAAGCGTTCCAGCAAGCGAAAGAAGGTGACTGGCCCAACATTTTCGCTGCGGAACAGGCGCAACCAGTCCCGGCGTTCGACAAACGTTAAGCTCCGATGATGCTCCCCCATGCGCCAAATCCATGAGGGAGCGAGGCGAACAAGTCAAGAACATTGTGTGGCGGGGGCGATTGCGGAGGCGGAATTTGTAAAAGAGACACTTGCCAGCGGGTGTCGTTCGCGGCACTATTGAACTGCATTAAGAACGTTTGTTCTTTACACAGAACAAACGGCATGTGAAAATGTCGGTCCCTGTTCTCTTCGAGCCCAGTCTTAAGGATAAAACGTGATGAACAAGATTCGATTGAGTGGGGTGATTCCCCCGTTGGTGACCCCGGTCGACGAACAGGGACGATATGTCGCGTCTGCGATGCGAGCGATGCTGGAATACCAGATCGCGGCGGGGGTCAATGGGGTTCTGGTCTTGGGAAGCACTGGCGAGTTCAGCCAGATGGACATCGCGATGCGCAAGGACATTCTTGAGCAGGTCATCGAAGATGTCGGTGGCCGGATTCCGGTTCTCGTCGGAATCGGAACACCGTCCACGCGGGAAACGATCATGTTCGGCCAGCACGCCAAAGCGGCTGGCGCGACGGCGGCTTTGGTCATCAATCCCTATTACACGCCGCTGTCAGAAGCCAATCTTTCGGCGCATTACCGGGAGGTCGCCGCCAATGTGGACATGCCGCTGTTCTTGTACAACTACCCGGGGATGACCGGGCAAGACATCAGCCCGTCGCTGGTCAAGGAACTGGCTTTGGCCTGCGAGAATATCGTGGGCATCAAGGATTCGGTGGAGGCGGTGGCCCATACCCGGCAGATTATTCTCGAGGTGAAGCCGTTACGCCCGGATTTCATGGTGTTCGCCGGTTATGACGATCATTTGCTGAACACGTTGATCCTGGGGGGGGACGGCGCGATTCCGGGCACCGTCAATTTTGCGCCCGAGGTGGCTTGCGCGCTCTATCAAGCGTTCCGACGCAAGGACTATGAGGCCATGTTCGCCGCCCATCGCCGGATCGCGGCGCTGACGGCGATCTATGGGATCGATACTCCGGTTTATGCCGTGGTCAAAGAGGCGGTGCGCATGGTCGGCGTGGCTATTCCCGATTCGGTTCTGCCGCCGGCCCGCAAATTGGGTGCGAACGGCCGCGACCGCATTGCGGCCGTTCTGAGATCCGCAGGCATTGCCGTTTGAGAGCCCGGTCTAATTTCGTTGCCTAATCTGGAGACATGTTATGTCGTTGCCAAAAATCAAAACCGCTCGCGCTTTCTTCATGGGCGGGGCTTCCGCCGAAAAAGGGAAGGGTGGCGGTGACTATCACGACCAGGGGGCGAACCACTGGATCGACGATCACATCGCCACGCCGATGAGTAAATACGCAGCCTATGAACAGTCGCGGCAGTCTTTCGGGATCAACGTCTTAGGCACGCTGATCGTCGAAATCGAGGCCGACAACGGCGTGAAGGGATTTGCCATCTCGACCGGCGGTGAGATGGGCTGTTTCATCGTCGAGAAACATCTTGTCCGGTTCATCGAGGGCAAGTGCGTTTCCGATATCAAGCTGATCCAAGATCAGATGCTCAATGCCACGATGTACTATTCGGGATCGGGCGGTGTCGTGATGAATACGATCTCCTGCGTCGATTTGGCGTTGTGGGATCTCTTCGGCAAGGTTGTGGAATTGCCCGTTTACAAATTGCTGGGCGGTGCGGTTCGCGACGAATTGCGGTTCTATGCGACCGGCGCCCGTCCTGATCTCGCCAAGGCGTTCGGCTTCATCGGCGGCAAGATGCCGGCTCATTGGGGACCGCATGATGGTGACGAGGGCATCGCCAAGGATTCCGCGATGATCGCCGAATATCGCGAGAAATGCGGTCCGGATTTTTGGTTGATGCTGGATTGCTGGATGAGCCAGGACGTCAATTACGCGACCAAGCTCGCCCACGCTTGTGCGCCTTACAATCTGAAATGGATCGAAGAGTGTCTGCCGCCGCAGCAATTCGAGGGCTATGCCGAGCTCAAACGCAACATGCCACCCGGCATGATGGTCTCCACCGGGGAACATCACGGGACGTTGCAGTCGTTCCGCACACTGTCCGAAACCGGCGTCGACATCATGCAGCCGGATGTCGGTTGGTGCGGCGGTTTAACGACCTTGGTCGAAATCTCCGCCATCGCCAAATCGCGCGGCCAGCTTGTTGTCCCTCATGGCTCGTCGGTCTATTCGCATCATGCGGTGATCACCTTCACCAACAGTCCATTCAGCGAATTCCTGATGAGCAGTGCGGATTGCGCGACGTTGCGGCCCCAATTCGATCCGCTTTTGCTGAATGAACCGGTCCCGGAAAACGGTCGTTTGCATAAGTCGGTCCTCGACAAGCCGGGCTTCGGGGTTGAACTCAATCCGGCCTGCGGCATCAAGCGACCCTACCAACACTGAAATCGACAAACCTTTTCCGACGGGCGTCACGCTCTGTCGGAAAAGGTTGTTTATAAAAAATGAATAAATATTACCTGTGAAACACTCTGGGAGGCTCAGCGATGGCCGAGGGCGTGGGAAATCTCTCTGGCGACGGCGCAAACGCGG
>DATNIV010000557.1:0-17297 GCA_035604255.1 Telmatospirillum sp.
ATCGCACGAAAGAGTCGTCCGATTCCCAATATTTGGCCCGGATACCGTTGATCTGGAACTGGTCGACGCCCAATAAGCGCCAGAATTGCTGATAGACATGGAAGTCCATGCCGAGGCCGGGGTGACGGGTCAAGATATCCCAACCATTGCGATGGGCATGGATGACGAGGCGTGACCGTTTGCGCAGGAAGGAAAATCCGCCAAAGCCGACCGAATTGATGTTGATGACGGCGCAATTGCCGCCGGCAGCGGCGACAATATCGTGATTGCGCATCATGACATCGGGGTCGGCATGGGAGATTCCGAAGGCGTACATCACCTTCTTGCCGGTCTTCTGCTCATGGTCGAGGATGATCGGCATGATGGCGGCGACCCGGTCTTCCAGGCTCGAATAGGCCGGCGACATCAGTTTTTCGTCGTCCTTGATGAAGTCGACATTGGCCTCGACCAATTCCCGCACCATCTCGGCCGTCTCGTTTGGCCGTAGGCCGAGGGCGGGTTTGACGATCGAGCCGATGATCGGGCGGCCATAGACGCCGCTTATGGCGCGGCTGCCGTCGATGCCGAACTGGGGTCCCGGGTGGGCGGCGGCGAATTCCGGCGGGAGTTGCATGTCGATCACGCGGATGCCGGAAAAACCTTTAATCGAATAGACTCCACCGATGGCGATCGTCATCAGCGCGGCAAGGTCGGTTCCGATCGCTTCGATCGGAAAGGCGATTTCGACGTCGGCGCGCCGATATCCGGTCGCGGGAGCCTGTTTTTCGCCGGGAATGGTCGGAACGGGCGTGGGGTCCAGGTGACGAATGGAGACCACGCGGGCGGCGACCCGTTCCTTTAACTCGGGCGTTTCTCCGGGAAGAGGGACAAAGGTTCCTGTCGATTGGTCGCTGGCGATCTTGGCGGCCAACGCCTCGACATCACCGGCCGTTTCGATGCGATAGGTGAGGCTGATGTAGGATCTGGACATGGATGTTTCCCTGACAATGCCCTCAAACCGGTGTCGAGCCGGCCGCGAGGAACAATGGATGGGCGGACCATCCTTAGTCTTCGCGTCGCGACCCGACGTTTTGTTTGCCTTTAAAAGCGAGCGCAAAAGTGCTCGTTTTGGGACGATTCAGGTGATGCGAGCGATGCTGGCGGCGATTTCGTCCGTCTCGAAAACGCGTTTCCAATCAGCTTTCATCAAGGTCGGTTTGCCGAATTCGATGGCCTTGTTGCAGGCGTCGGAAAACGCACCGGGAATTTCGTTGAAGATCACTGCGGACAACACGTTCATATGTCCGAGCAGGAAGTCTCTGGCCGTTTCATGGGGAACTCCGCGCGTGACGACCTCGTCCAAGGCATCGCGCATGACGGCGAGCAAGGTGGCGCAAACGGTTTCGGAAAGACCGGGTTCCAGAAGCGCCATCTGCGGCACCGTCACCCGGTGAGAGCGGAGGACGGGCGCCCAAATCGTTTTGGCGATCGCTTCGCCGACGGCGTAGGCGCTTTCCGGCCCCTGCATCAGCGAATTGACGATGCTCTTTTTGGCGGCAATACCGCCGAAACGATCCTTGCTAGCAGCTTCGTCGGGTGAGTCGAAGAAGATCGACGGATGGCAAGGGTGGGTGACGAAATAGATCAAATCCTTGCGATCGGGCAGATGGCCGGCAAAAGGCGCGGCGGCATCGAGAGCGATCACCATGGTTCCCGCCTTCAGCGACGGGGAAATCTCGGCGGCGATCTTGCCGATCAGGGTGTCGGGGACGGCAAGAATGACAACGTCGGCACCGGCGAGGGCGATCTTCGCATCCACACAGTCAATTCCAAGATCCGTCTTCAGACGTTCGCGACCGGCCGGAGCCAGCTCGACGTGACGAACCTCATAGGGCGATGCTTTCAGATTGTTGGCGAGGCGGTATCCCATTTTTCCGCCTGCACCGAAAAGCGCGATGCTGGTCATTTCCTAGTCCTTTTTCTCAAGCAGAGCCCATTCGGGTGGGCTTTCCGTGTCAATTCAGGACTGGTACGATGTCATGAAGTTGAGAGGTGTGCAAGTCAGCTCATTATACCAGATGGCAAAAGGCAATACTCTCGCAAGGAAACGGTCAACTGAGTGTGATCATCGGTTCGGGGCCGGTCCGCGACGTTGTGAGATCGGCGGTGCAGGCGGCCATTTCGGCGCTGAGCCAGGTCTCGAGCGTCTTGATGTCATAGCGCGAACTCAAATGGGGGGCGACCCACAGGACGATTTGACGTGGTCCGGGGACGAAGCCGAAGGGGGCGACAAGCTTCCCTGTCCGAATATCGTCCATGACCAGCATATGAGGCACGGTCGCCACGCCGAGACCACAGACAGCGGCCTGAATTTGCAGATAAAAATGCTCAAAACTCTTATCGGATGACAATGCGATCGAATCGAACCCGATCGCTTCTTGCCAGTCTTTCCAAGCATTGGGGCGGGTCTTGACCGCGAGAAGATGCGCTTCCGCCAAATCGGCCGGCTGTTTGAGTGATAGGCTGTTCAGATAGTCCGGAGAACAAACCGGCCCGATCCACTCCTGCATCAGATTGTGTACAATCGCGCCACGTGGCGCCGGGATCGTGGTATTTCTGATGGCCATGCTGATTTTATCATGCATGAAATCGATAGGGCCAAAACTGATATTGAACTGAATTTCGATCTCTGGATGTGCTTGGTTGAAATGCAAGAGGCGAGGAATAAGCCAATACATCATGATCGAAGATGAGCAGGATAGGGTAATCGGCCCTGGGTGGACTTGGTCGATACTGGAGCGCATCAAACTGAAGGCGGTTGATAGACTTTCGGCGAGCCGTTGGCCCTCGGATGTTGGGTCTGTCGATTGGGAGCCACGGTGCAAGAGTCTCACGCCCAAGGTCATCTCAAGCGACTTGATGTGGCGACTGATGGCGCCATGGGTGACGCAGAGTTCCTGAGCGGCCGCCGTCATGCTACGGAGCCGGGCCGTCGCTTCAAAGGCCCTGAGGGCGTTAACCGATGGTAGGGGGGTGCTCATCGTCCAATCTCCCAAGCGAGGACCGTGGTGACGGTCATAAGCGTTTGTTCGGAAATAACTGCGTCATTTCGGGACAAACGCTTTAGCCCGAGCGGCGCTTGAGCCACGGCGGACGCGGAGGCGTCCGCCGCCACTGACGAGTCTTAGGGCCCGTCCGGAAATGACGCAGTTATTTCTGAACGGGCCCTAAGAAATCGCCGTCAACGGTACCACGAGGCACCTCGGGCACCAATGCCCTGTGAGTTTTTCTCACAAGGTGCCGACAACAAATCGTTTGTTGTTTTCCAGCAGAGCCCAATAGCATTCGAACCAATCCAGAAAGTGCAGTCGCAAAAACTGCGACTTGCAGCATCCCGCAAACGCCAATCGCCTCGTCGTCGTCCAACGACCAGATAAAACAAAAGGCAAAATTAGGGGGAGCGCTATGACGACCACAGTCGCCACCGATCGCATAAAAGTCATAGACGATGTCGAGGATCTCGAAAAATCGTCTATCCGGAAAGTTTCGTTGCGCCTCGTGCCATTCATCGGGTTGATGTTTTTCATCAACTTCCTCGATCGCACGGCCATCTCTTTCGCCGGTCCGAACGGGCTCACCAAAGATTTGGGATTGACCGCCGCACAGTTCGGATTCGCCGCTGGCGTATTCTTTGTCGGTTACATCGTCTTGGAAATTCCCAGCAATCTCGCTCTGCATAAATTCGGAGCCCGCGTCTGGTTGTCCCGCATCATGGTGAGTTGGGGCGTCGTCGCGGCGCTGTTCACCTGGGTTTCCAGTATCGACGGGCTCTATTGGCTGCGCTTTTTACTGGGCGTCGCCGAAGCGGGTTTTTTCCCAGGCGCCATTTTATTCTTGAGCCTTTGGGTCCCGGCGCGGCACCGCAGTGCGATTCTCGCCGTTTTCTACGTTTTTCAACCGTTAACAATCGTCATCGGGGCTCCGGCGGCATCGCTTCTTCTGCAGGCCGATGGCGCCTTCGGGCTTGTCGGTTGGCGTGTGATGTTCCTCGGTGTGGCCATCCCCGCCATCCTTATCGGGATCGTCGCCTGGTTTTATCTCGCCGATAGTCCGAAAGATGCGCGCTGGCTGAGCGATGCCGAAAAAAACTGGCTCACCGGCGAACTTGCGCGGGAGGAAAAAGCCAAACCATCGACGAACGACACCACGGTCTGGAAGGCTTTGGTCAGCGGTCGCGTCTGGGTTCTTTGTTGGATCTATTTCGGGTTGGTTTATGGCCTCTATGCCCTCGCCTTTTTTCTGCCGACCATCATCGGTGGTTTCGAAGGACAGTTCGGCACGAAATTCGACGTGTTCCAGAAGGGGTTGATTACCGCCGTTCCCTATCTGCCGGCCGCCATCGCCCTCTATCTGTGGAGCCGTGATGCGACTCGCCGGGGCATCCGGGCCTGGCATGTCGGCATTCCGGCGCTGATCGGCGCGTTCAGCGTACCGGCCGCGCTTTTCATGCACTCACCCACCGCCACCATGCTGGTGATCACCATTACCGCCTGCTCGATTTTTGCGGCGTTGCCAAACTTCTGGGCGATTCCCTCGCGGTTTCTCTCCGGCGCGGCGGCGGCGGCGGGTATCGCCTTGATCAACACCTTCGGCAATATTGCCGGATTTGCCGCCCCCTTCATCACCGGGGCGGTCAAGGATTGGACCGGGGCCTATCAGGTCCCGATGTTCGTCGTTGGTGCCCTGATGGCTCTCTCGGGGGCTCTGGCCTTCGCCATCAGCGGCATGGTCCGCAGGAGTGGCGAGACCGCTTGAGCGGCCGGAACAGGTCGCCCCGCTTTCTTGCCCAAACGGTCGAAAAGTGGGGCGATTTGGTTTTTTGCCGGCTATTGACTCATCCAAGTGGCAAAGTGGTATAATGAGTATATAATTATACCTAACAGTGATTGTTCCACTGGAGCCAGTAGGAGCTGACATGAAGATCGCGATTGCCGGCGATAGTGCCGGAAAGCCTTTGGTCAATGTTCTCGTTGCCCATCTTGCGAAACGGGATGGCGTCGAAGTGGCGGATCTCAGCGAACCGCCGGCAGGCGTGACGGAGTATTACGCCGGCATTGCCGATCGAATCGCCAATGCCACCCTGAACCATGAATATGATCGGGCGATCTTATGTTGCGGAACCGGTATTGGTTTCTGCATTTCCGCGAATAAAGTGCCGGGAATCCGCGCCGCGCTCACGCATGACGCCTATTCGGCCGAACGTGCGGCCAAGAGCAACAATGCCCAGATCATCACCATGGGGGCGCGGGTGATCGGCCCGGAACTGGCGAAAACCATTGTGGATACATGGCTCGCTTCGGAGTTCGATCCAGCCGGGGCTTCCGCCGCGAATGTCGCGGCCATCAATGCTCTCGATCAGAAATACGGCAAGTGAGTGATGCGTAGGAAGCTTGCCGGGACCGGCTGGAAAATGAATATCGGGGCCAGAGACGTTGCCCCCTATGCTCAAGCGTTGCGATCGTGCCTAGCCGAAACCGACGTTACGGGCATTGATATTTTTGTCTTGCCGCCGTTCACCTCCCTTTCCGCCGCAGCGGCCGCGTTCGCCGGAAGCTCCGTCGCGATCGGCGGGCAGAATATGCATTGGGAGGCGGCCGGGGCGTGGACCGGCGAAGTGTCCGCTCCCATGCTGGTCGAGGCGGGGTGCCGCTATGTCGAACTCGCTCATTCCGAGCGGTTGCAGCATTTTGGAGAAACCTATCCGCTGGTCCGCCGCAAGGTGGATCATGCAATGACGGCGGGGTTGATCCCAATCATTTGTCTTGGCGAAACGAAGGAAGACAAGGACGCAGGTCGTGCCGACGCGGTGATCGCCGATCAAATGATGACGGCGCTTGCCGGACAATCGGCGGAAGCGGTTCCAGGCCTGATTCTCGCCTACGAGCCACGGTGGGCGATCGGCGCGGCCGAAGCGGCGTCACCGCTCTATGTTGCCGCACGGCACAAGGCACTGCGGGGCGCCCTCACCGACCGTTACGGCCGCGATATCGCCGAGCGGACCCGTATTCTCTATGGCGGCTCGGTCACCGCGGAGAATGGTTCCCCTCTCATCGCGATCGAGGATGTCGACGGGCTTTTCGTCGGCCGAGCCGCCTGGAGCCCGGAGGGATTCTCGCGGATCGTGAAGCTGGTTGCGGCCCAGGCCGCAATCGCATGATCCTCGACGAGAAAGCCTTCCGCCGGTCTGCATTGCGTCGCTTTCGCTCGCAATGACGTCCTTTCAGATGACGAACGATGAATCGCTCTCTACGCTATGGCGATGGAGACGGATTCAATGATTGGGGTCTGATGATGGACGCTTTTTCTCTCTGGCCACTTGTCCTGGACCTTCGCGAGCGTGTGCCCCTGGTGCAGTGCATCACCAATTTCGTGGCGATGGATTTCACCGCCAATGTCCTTTTGGCCGCCGGGGCATCGCCGGCCATGGTGCATGCGACCGAGGAAGCGTCCGACTTCGTTCAACTCGGCGGCACCTTGTCGGTCAATATCGGAACGCCATCGCCGGACTGGGTCGATGGCATGGAAGCCGCGACGGCGGCGGCCTGGCGCAGCGGCACGCCGTGGGTCCTCGATCCCGTCGCGGTGGGCGCCACGCGCTACCGTGAAGAGACGGTTGCCCGTCTGCTGGTCCATAAGCCGACGGTGATTCGCGGCAATGCGTCCGAAATCATGGCCATGGCCGGCCGGCGCGATGTCGCCTCGAAGGGTGTCGACAGCACGCAAGCGTCGATGTCCGCGCGTACGGCGGCGATGGATCTGGCCGGCAAACTGGGGTGCACCGTGGCGGTGACCGGCGCCATCGATATCGTGACCGACGGTGACCGGGTGGTGAGCCTGGGGAATGGGCATCCGATGATGAGCAAGGTAACGGCAACGGGATGCGCGCTGAGCGCGCTGGTTGCCGCCTTTCTGGCGGTGTCTGATGATCCTGTGCAGGCCACGGCGGCGGCCATCGGTTATTTTGGCGTTTGCGGCGAACTTGCCGCCGCAGCGGCCGAGGGGCCGGCCACGTTGCGCATCCATCTGATCGATCGTCTGTATAGCCTGGATAACGCCACATTCGCCGATCGGCTCAAGGTGGTGGAATGACTCTTCGTCCCGACTCCTTGCGACGCGCGACGCGGCAGCCGTTGGCCGCCATCGTATCGTTTCGCGATTGCGATGCCGCTCCTCCTGTCGCAGATCGTTGACGAGACGAATAGCGCCCCCTACACTCGGTGGCGGAGGGCGTCGTCCTTGAATCATGATCATTCTTTGTTGCCGCGGAGTCAGGCGGCGATCGATAGGCTCGAACGGGCTGTAAATCGTCTCGAAGGCGCCATGGGCCGCCCGAGCGGCGACTTGTTCGGCGAACCCAATCTTTCGATTGGCCGGGACGATTATGATCGTCTTGACCAGACCGCGCGCATTGTCGAAACCCGTCTCGATGCGGTGATCGACCGTCTCAAGATCATTCTCGAGGATTGACCCATGGTTGCGACAGTCAACATCATGGTGGTCGGGCGCACGTACGAAATCAGTTGTGACGAGGGCCAGGAGGAAGATGTCCGGGCCTTGGCCGCCGAGGTTGATCGCCGAGCCGCCGAATTGCTGCGCGCCGTGGGGCAGGTGGGCGACGCTCGCCTGCTGGTCATGGTGGGGTTGATGATGGCCGATGAAATCGCCGATTTGCGCCGCCGCGACGGTGGGGGCAGCGCTCCGCCGGCTCAGGACGAGGCTGACGCGACATTGTCGACACGACTCGATCTTTTGGCGCGGCAGATCAACGCCATTGCGGATCGTCTGGAGAAAGCCTAAGTATGTGTTGGAGCGGGCGCTGCTTGGTGCGATCGGTCGCATTTATCCCCGGGGCCAATGTCTTCACTCTCGGGGGCTGTCTCTGTCGAGATCGTGGTCTCGATATATGGCTCCCACCTGCAAACGCAGGCCACGGAGGGACTTCATAACCGGACGGCCTTCGCGGCTCCGCTCCACCCTTCCTTTTCGCCGGGCGTTATCCGGCCATCAATGATGACAAATTCAAACCTTTCCGCTGAGAAGAGCAAAGCCAGCTTGCGCCGTCAAGCCGTGGCGACCCGACGTGAGGCGCACCAGTGCCAGAAGGAGACGGCAGGCGAACGGATTGCCTCGGTCTTTCTGGCGACGGTTCCATGGCGGGCCGGCATGACCGTCGCCGGCTACTGGCCGATGAGCGACGAGGCCGATGTCCGTCCGCTGCTGACGATTCTGTCGGAGCGGGACTGTCCGGTCGCGCTTCCGGTGGTGGTGGCCAAGGACGATGCGTTGCGGTTTCGCCTCTGGCGGCCCGGAATGCCCCTGGATGCCGGTCGGTACGGCACGTTGCAGCCGCCGCCGGACAGTCCGTTGGTGATGCCCGATCTTCTGCTGATACCCTTGCTGGCGTTCGATCGGCGTGGTGGTCGGTTGGGGTATGGCGGCGGTTACTATGACCGGACGTTGGCGAGCTTGCGGATCGAACGGCATTCGTTGGCCGTCGGCATCGCTTATGCGGCCCAGGAATTCCCCGAATTGCCCCATGAGCCGCATGATCAACGGCTTGACTGGATCGTCACGGAAACCGCTGCGCAGGAGACGCTACCATGAGACTGTTGTTCTGCGGCGATGTGTTGGGCCGCTCGGGCCGCGACGCCATCGCAGAGCATGTCCCGGTGTTGCGCCAGCGTCTCAATCTTGATTTCGTTGTCGCCAACGGTGAAAACGCGGCGCATGGCTTCGGTATCACGCCAAAAATCTGCGAGGAATTTTTCGCCTGCGGAATCGACGTCATCACGCTCGGCAATCACACCTGGGACCAGCGCGAGATCATCCCTTATCTGGATTCCGAATCGCGCGTTTTACGCCCGCGCAATTATCCTCAGGGAACGCCGGGAAGGGGCGCCGGCGTTTTTTCGGCGCCGCGCGGGAAAAAGGTTCTGGTGATCCAGGTGATGGGGCGGCTTTTCATGGATCCTCTTGACGATCCGTTCGCCGCCGTCGAGGGTGAGTTGGCGCGCCAACGGTTAGGAACCACTGTGCATGCGGTGATCGTCGACGTGCATTGCGAGGCATCGAGCGAGAAGATGGCTCTTGGCCATTATGTCGATGGACGCGTCTCCATGGTGGTCGGCAGCCATAGCCATATTCCGACCGCCGATGCGCAGGTCTTTCCGAAAGGAACCGCCTATCAGACCGATGCCGGCATGTGCGGCGACTATGATTCGGTGATCGGTATGAAGAAAGAGGCGGCAACTTCGCGCCTGGTTCGCAAATTGCCCGGCGAACGGCTCAGTCCGGCGGAAGGGCCGGGAACGCTGTGTGCGGTTTTTGTCGAAACCGATGATGCGACGGGTTTGGCAAAAAGGATCGAACCAGTGCGGGTCGGGGGACGGTTGGCACCGGCGATGCCGATTCTGTAGTTGGATGTGAAAAAGTCACTCGCTTCGCGCGGCTCGACTTTTTCACTGTCGACTCTGTAACCGTTCAGGAAATGTCTTGGCAGATGCCGCCGACCGGGTGACCGGTTACCGTTTCCACCTCATCGGTGGTCAGCATTCTCACTTTGCCGCCAAATCGCGCTTTTGCTTTCTTGGTCCTGCGGGCACAACGAGGGCGGCGTATTTTGCGTTCTGAGGGAGACCCGACCATGGTTCATGGTCGGGTCTCCCTCATGTCATTCAGACGTGGTTGCGGTGAGCTTTTTCCAGAGCTCAGAGAAACCGGTTCCACCAACCTTTGCGCGCTGGCGCAGAAGGCTCGGTTGGCTTGTCATCCGTCGTTGTGGCTGCCGGAGCTTCGGCAGGCGTCGGTTCCGGGGTTGGCTGAGGACTTGCGACAACGGCGACTTCGAGCGCGGGCGTCTCCGGAAGGGCGACCTCGGGGACGACGCTGTCGGCCACGGCTGGCTCTGGTTGCGGGGCTTCGGGGCGATCCTCATAGGCAACCGGCGTCTTCGAACTATCTTCGGTTGCGGCCGGAATGGCCGGCGCTTTCTTGCGGGGCGCCCGAACACGCTTCGGTTTGGCCGGCGCGGCTTCGGTGGGTTCGTCCTGTTGTTGCGGCGTGTCGATTGCGGCTGGCGCGTCGACCTTGTCTTTCGCCGGCGCCTTTTTCCGCGTGCGCTTCGGCTTCGGCGGCGCTTCGACCGGTGCCGTCTCGACTATCGGCAGAATGGCTGTCGTCTCGACGGGAACCGCCTCTGCCTCTGGTGTCGCCTCCGGCGCGGATAGAACCGGTTGTTCGGTCCCGAATTCGCTCAACGGTGCGGACTCGGCCGGAGCCGCGTCCGTTATCTCGTCGGGGGCCTCATCCGTCGACGGAGAAGACGACTCGCTGGGCAGCAGATTGCCCTCGGCGTCCACCTCTTGGCCATCCGCCCGGCGATGACGCCGGCGACCGCCGCGCTTTCCGCGGCGCCGGCGGCGTGGCGCCGGATCGCCCTCGGCAACGACAATGGCCGAGCCGTCTTCATTGTCCTCGCTCTCTTCGGCGGGTTCGCCTTCGGCGCTCTCCACCGGGGCCTCTGCTGCTTCGCCGGTCTCGCTGACAATCTCTGCGCCTTCGACGGACGTCTCCGCGGCGCTCGTCAGGCCATTCTCGTCACGGCGTCCACGTCGCCGCCGCCGCCGCCGCCGCTTGCGCGCGCCGTCGCTTTCCTCGGTCGAAGCGTCACCACTGGGAACCTCGGCCGGCGCTTTCGCTTCGACGGCGACTTCCTCGGGCTCATCCTCGGCTTCTTCGATTACCTCGTCCTCGATATCCTCGGGCATCGGTTGATCCGCATGGATCGGTTGATCCTGTGGAATCTCGATGGGCGTTTCGGATCGGACCTTCTCCATCCGCAACGCAGGGGGCACCAGGGAATCATCGCCGGTGAGAAAGACCAGGAAGCCGTAGCGCGCTTCGATGTCGGCAAGATCCCGGCGCTTCTGATTCAGAATATAAAGTGCGATCGAGCTATGAACGGTGACGGTGATTTCGCTCGAGCGGCGGCGGATGCCTTCTTCTTCGATGGCGCGCAGCACATGCATCGACGCCGATTCCACCGAACGAACCGAACCTGTGCCGCCGCAATGCGGGCAGGGCAGAAAGCTGGTTTCCATCAGGCTGGGGCGCAGGCGCTGTCGGGAAAGTTCCAAAAGACCGAAGGGGCTGATCTTGCCCAACTGGATGCGAGCGCGGTCGAAGCGCATCCCTTCTTTCAGTCGGCGCTCAACGGTATGGTTGTTGCGGCTTTCTTCCATATCGATGAAATCGATGACGATCAGACCGGCCAAATCGCGCAGGCGTAACTGGCGAGCCACCTCATCGGCAGCTTCGCAGTTGGTTTTCAGCGCCGTTTCTTCGATATGGCGTTCCTTGGTCGAACGGCCCGAGTTCACGTCGATGGCGACCAGGGCTTCAGTCTGGTTGATGACCAGATAGCCGCCGGATTTCAACTGCACGACGGGGCTGTGCATCGAGTCCAGTTGCGCTTCGATCTGATAGCGCTGGAACAACGGCATGACCGGGTCTTTGAACAACTGCACACGGCGCGCGTGGCTTGGCGTCAACATGCGCATGAAGTCCTTGGCCAGGCGGTAGCCTTCCTCGCCGTCGACCTGAATTTCATCGATGTCGCGCGAGTAGAGGTCGCGGATCGACCGTTTGATCAGGTTGGCTTCTTCATAGACCAGAGCCGGCGAGGTCGACTTCAAGGTCAACTCGCGCACGCTGTCCCACAAGCGAAGAAGATATTCATAGTCGCGCTTGATTTCCGGCTTGGTGCGCTCGGATCCGGCGGTCCTGACGATCACCGCCATTCCTTCCGGAATGTCCATGTCGTTGGTGATGGCCTTCAGCCGTCTGCGATCTTGGACATTGGTAATCTTGCGCGACACCCCACCGCCGCGGGCGGTGTTGGGCATCAAGACGCAATAGCGGCCAGCCAGCGAGAGATAGGTGGTCAGCGCCGCGCCCTTGTTGCCTCTTTCTTCCTTGACGACTTGGACCAGGACGATCTGGCGGCGCTTGATGACTTCCTGAATTTTATAATTGCGCAAGCTGCGCGGGCGGCGGCGCTCTTCTTCCTCGGCCTCTTCTCCGCCGACCGAGTCGACGCTTCCCGCGTCGCCATTGCCGTGATCGGGAGAGTCGGAGGCTGTCTGATCATCCCTGTCGGATGCATCTCCAGCCGCTTCCGTTGCCGGAACGCGCGTCGGTTCATCTTCGTTATCACCGAAATCCGCCGACGCGGCGGTGCTGCTTTGCTTCATTACCTCGCGCTGTTCGGCCAGCAAGGCCTGCCGATCGGCCACCGGGATCTGAAAATAATCAGGATGGATTTCACTGAAGGCCAGGAAACCGTGGCGATTCCCGCCGTAGTCGACGAACGCCGCCTGCAGCGACGGCTCGACACGGACGATTTTAGCCAGATAGATATTGCCCTTCAGTTGTTTTTTGGTGGAGGTTTCGACGTCAAATTCTTCGAGACGTGTCCCATTCACCACGACCACGCGGGTTTCTTCCGCGTGCGTCGCGTCGATTAACATACGTTTGACCATTAAACTCAAAGCTCCAAGACGCTGTCGCGGGCGCAATAGGCGCCATCGCGCAGCTAAGGGATCCGACAAAGCCAGCGGCGCCCGCGGTTTCCTGTTTCAGCGTCTTGGTCGTTAATTTGACGAAGTGCATAGAGGGAGGAATCCTGGCGGGCTGCACGCCCGGCGATGAAAACTGTACAAACGAACCCGATTGGCGGATAACGGCCGACTTGGCCCGGTGATCCCGATTGGCGCGGCTGCCGATTGGATAGCACAGCTCCCGCTCCCGAAGTCACCTCTCCCAAAGGAGGGGGTCCGACGACGAGTTTCGTCACGACACCATACCCGTAGCACCATGTTCCGGCAATGATCTTCTTCCACTTCAAATGTAGTGGTTCGACAGAAAAACCATTCTGAACAAAAGGCTTTTGCCTCGATCCTGGTGCTGCGGCTCCGGAAGAGAGCATTCCCTCCCATTTGGCGTCGCGCCGTTTACACATTGTTCACTTGGTTCGGAGGAAGATCGGTTGGAATCAAATTGGACCCCAAGAGTCGTTTCGGCTATAGAGGCGCCGTGAGACAGCGTCGAAAAATCGTTGGCGGGATTTCTTCGCCGGACGGGCGAGGTCGGGCGTCGCTTGAACCAAAAGTTTGGCGCAAATGCGACGGACTCACCTGATGAGGCTTGGGACTTGTCGCGAAATAGGCGCTCCAAGTCCCAAGGTTTGATCTGACGCCGCCGCTCCGCTTCGGCGGGCTTAAGCGCCGCTCGGGCTTAAGGGCCCGAAGCAATAATTTATCAACAGGCCCTTAGGTCCTGTAATACTATCGGCTATTGTTGTCTTTAGGGTTCGTTGTTTGAGGGATAATGTCTTGATGGGGCGGTTTTGCGGTGTGCTCCTCCGCATCATGATGATTGTCTTTACCCTGTCGCTCGGTGTGGCGGGCTGGGCTGCGGCCGCGGAACGGCCGGCGGTGACCGGAGTGCGCGTCGCCGATCATGACGGGATCACGCGTTTCGTCATGGATTTGTCGCTGTCGGTTCCCTTTCAGGTGGTCGGCCAAGCTGATCCCAATCGAGTCGTCATTGAATTTCCGGAACTCGGTTGGACGCCCGAGGCGAAGGGCTTGACGCGTCCGGTCGGAGTCTTGCGCAATTACCACTATGACAATCCCCGGTCCGGGAGCGGCCGCCTGGTTCTCGACACAGGGCGTCCCGTGACCATTCAGAAAGCCTTTCTGATACCGCCGACGGCGGGCAGCAATTATCGGTTGGTCCTCGATCTGGTTGCCGGCGCGCCACCGTCGGCGAAGACGCAGACGGCGACGCCAGGCGGGCCGTCGGGCAATCCGATTCTCGGTTCGGCGCCAAGTGGCGCGACGGGAACGTTGGGTGGTGCCAAGCGACTGGACGGAGACACGATCGCCCGTGGAGCGGTGCCGCCTCCCCAGGCGCATGGAACGCCGATGATTCCGATTCCGGCGGTGGCGCCGGCCGTCCCCGATCTTTCGGCTCGGCCGTCGGATCGCAAAA
Organism: Telmatospirillum sp.; assembly: GCA_035604255.1. GTDB lineage: Bacteria > Pseudomonadota > Alphaproteobacteria > Rhodospirillales > Magnetospirillaceae > Telmatospirillum. The sequence continues at coordinate 14,092 of DATNIV010000557.1, forward strand.
GCTCCCATGCCGGCAAACCGATTGTCGTCATCGATCCCGGGCATGGGGGGGTCGACCCCGGTGCGACCAGCGTGAGTGGAGTCTACGAGAAAAGCATTGTCTTGGCGCTGGCGCGCGACGTGAAAGCGCAATTGGACAAGAGCGGAAAGGTCAAATGCGTATTGACACGTGACCGCGATGTGTTCATTCCCTTGCGCGAACGCGTGGCGATCGGGCGGGCCGCCAATGCCGATTTGTTCATCTCGTTGCACGCCGATACTGTCGCAGATCCCGATATCCGGGGATTGTCGGTCTATACCCTTTCGCAGAACGCCTCGGATGGCGAGGCGCAGGCTCTGGCCGATAAGGAAAACAAGGCCGATATCGTTGCGGGGATTGACTTGTCCAACGAATCGCCCGAAGTGACCAACATCCTGATCGATTTGGTCCAACGCGAGTCGATGAATCTTTCGGCGGTGTTTGCCCATCAGTTGATTTCAGCAGTTTCTCACGAGACTCGTGAATTGTTGCAAAATACCCATCGATTTGCTGGTTTCGCTGTCCTGAAGGCGCCAGATGTGCCGTCCGTGCTGGTGGAAACCGGCTATCTTTCGAACGCCGGAGATGAGCAGATGTTGCGTCGTCCGGAATACCGCGCCAAATTGGCGGCCGCCATGGCGCGGGCGATCGAACAATATTTTGCGCAGACGCAAAAGGCGCGGCGCTCTTGAGGGGCAGGTTTGGCTGACATGCGAAGACCGTTATGTTGTGACGCTCGCCCGAACGCGTGAAAGCCCGAACGTACTATTAAGGATGACGTGACGTCATGTTTAGGTCTGTGGTTTTGCTTTTCAGTACCCTGTTTCTGTTGGCCATCATCGGCGTTGCAGGTGTTCTGGGGCTGTTCTGGCATTACGGGCGCGATCTGCCCGACTACCATCAGTTGGCCCACTACGAACCGCCGGTGACCACGCGCGTCTATGCCGGCGATGGCCGGCTGGTCGCCGAATATGCGCTGGAGAAGCGAAGCTTCGTGCCGATCAGCGTGATGCCGAAGCGGGTCATCGATGCTTTTCTGGCGGCCGAGGACAAAAATTTCTATCAGCATTCGGGGATCGATCCGGCTGGTATCGCCCGCGCCGTCGTGGTGAATTTGAAGAACCGGGGCTTGGGCAGCGATCGCCGCCCGGTCGGGGCTTCCACCATCACCCAGCAGGTCGCCCGGAATTTTCTGCTGACCAACGAAGTGTCCATCGCGCGGAAGATCAAGGAGGCCATTCTCGCCTTCCGCATCGAGCGCGCTTTTTCCAAGGATCATATCCTTGAGCTTTATCTGAACGAAATTTATCTCGGCCAGGGGTCTTATGGCGTCGCCGCGGCGGCGCTCAACTATTTCGACAAGAGCCTCGACGAGCTTTCCATATCCGAGGTCGCCTTTTTGGCCTCCTTGCCCAAGGCGCCCAGCCGCAATCCGCAAGCCTTTCGCGAACGGCGCGACTATGTGATCGGACGGATGGCCGAAGACGGTTACATCACCCAGGCGGAGGCCCGGATCGCCCTGGTCGAAGCGATTTCAACGCGGCCACGCGCCGAAGCCGTGCTGGTGCCCGGCGGCGAATATTTCGCCGAGGATATCCGTCGTGAGTTGGCGGATCAGTATGGCGAAGCCTCCCTCTACAAAGGAGGATTGAATGTCCGTTCGACGCTGGATCCGGCCCTGCAGGAATTGGCGACCAAAGTGCTGCGGGCCGGATTGGTGTCCTATGATCGGCGACATGGGTGGCGTGGCCCGCTGACCAGAATCGATGCTGGGGCTGGTTGGAACCGCCGGTTGGCAGCCCTTCCGCCAAAACCGGAGTTGCAACCTTGGGTGGCCGCGGTGGTTCTGGCGACGGCGGATGATCACGCCGAGATCGGTTTTGCCGACGGCCGCAAGGGGCGCATTCCCATGGCCGAGTTGCGGTGGGCGCGGCCGGTGGTGGCGCCGTCGCGCAGCATGGGGGCGGTGCCGCGCCGATCCTCCGACGTGCTGCAAGCTGGGGACGTGGTGGCGATCGAACCCGTGGTGAAAAGTGAAGATGGCAAGGAACGCTACGGCGCCGACACCTACACCTTGCGCCAATTGCCGAAGGTCGAAGGCGCTTTGGTCGCTATCGACCCCCATACAGGACGGGTGTTGGCGATGCAGGGCGGTTTTTCCTACGCCCGCAGCCAGTTCAACCGGGCCACGCAGGCATTGCGCCAGCCAGGTTCGGCGTTCAAGCCGTTCGTCTATATGGCGGCGTTGGACAGCGGTTACACGCCTTCGTCATTGGTGCTCGACGGGCCGATCGAATTGGAACAAGGTCCCGGGTTGCCGAAATGGCGGCCGAAAAACGATCATAATGATTACCTGGGGCCGACCACGCTGCGGGTCGGCGTTGAAAAATCGCGCAACCTGATGACCGTTCGCCTGGCGGCGACCATCGGTATTTCCAAGGTGGCCGCCTATGCCGAGAAATTCGGCGTGGTCGACAAATTGCCGCATGAGTTGGCGATGGCCTTGGGCGCCGGAGAGACGACGCCGTTACGGCTGACGGCCGCTTACGCGCAGATCGTCAATGGTGGACGAAAAGTGACGCCGACGTTGATCGACCGCATTCAGGATCGCAATGGCGCCACCATCTACCGTCATGACACGCGAACCTGTTCGGGCTGCGAGTCCACCTTCTATACCGAGCAGGATATGCCCGACGTGCCGGACAACAGCGAACAGTTGGTCGATCCGATGACGGCTTATCAGATGGTTCATATCCTGGAGGGCGTGGTGGCGCGGGGTACCGGCCGGATCGTCTCCTCGGTGGGCAAGCCGATCGCCGGAAAAACCGGGACCAGCAATGATTCCAAGGACACCTGGTTCATCGGATTCTCGCCGGACTTGGCGGTGGGTGTCTTCGTTGGCTTCGATGAGCCGGTCAGCCTGGGCGATCATGAATTCGGGGCCACCATTCCGGCCCCGATCTTCCGCGATTTCATGACCGAGGCGTTGAAGGACAAACCCCCGACGCCGTTCCGCGTGCCGCCGGGCATTCGCTTGGTGCGGGTCAATGTTGCGACGGGCAGACCGGCGCAACCGGGTGACGCCAATGTCATTTATGAAGCGTTCAAACCCGACAGCGTGCCGACGGGGGTCGAAGAGCAGGTGCTTGAAAACGACGCCGGCGTGATGGGCTTGGGTTACGGCGGGG
>DATNIV010000558.1:0-3800 GCA_035604255.1 Telmatospirillum sp.
GGCGGGGCGGGGTCAAACTGGGATACACCCTCGGTCGAAATTTCAAAGCATTCGCGATCGCCGAGGTCAGCAGTCTCCGATTTGGACCACCGCCCGCGCTGCTCGGCTCCTTTCGGCCCGTTTCCCAATCCTCCGAGAGCTCGTTACAGCTCGGGTTTTCCTACCGATATTGATGATGACCCTCCCCTGCCTGCTCCTGGTTGACGACGATGTCGAACTGGTCGAGATGATGCGCGAATATCTTGAGCCGGAAGGCTTCACGGTGAAGGCCGCCCATAACAGCGCCGCCTTCTGGGCCGCGGACCCCGTTGCCACGGACCTGATCATCCTCGACGTCATGCTGCCCGGCCTCTCGGGGTTTGAATTGCTCAAGGATTTCCGCAAACGCTCTGACGTTCCCGTCATCATGCTGACGGCCAAGGACAATGACGTCGATCGCGTCGTCGGGCTGGAAATCGGCGCCGACGACTATGTTTCCAAACCCTTCAATCCCCGCGTCTTGATGGCCAGAATTCGGGCCGTATTGCGCCGGACCACCACGGACTCGAAGCCACCGGCGACACCCGGATCCACCCTGAAATTGACGGCAGGCGACGTCGAACTCGACCGTTCGTCACGAGAGGCGCGTTGCCGAGGAGAACGCCTCGATTTGACCACGGCGGAATTCAATCTTCTGGAAATCTTCCTGCGCAATGCCGGTGAGGTGATCAGCCGCGACGATCTGTCCCAGGCCGCCTTCGGGCGTCTGAATGGCGCCAAGGTCGACCGCAACGTCGATACCCTGGTCAGCAAGCTGCGCCACAAACTGGCCCCCGCCGAGGATATCGAGAACCGCATCAAAACGATCCGCAACGTTGGCTACCTCTACGTTCTGCCCACGAGCAAGGCTCCGTGATCGCCGTGGTGAAAACGCTGTTCGGCAAGATCCTCTTGTGGTCGGTGTCCGTGCAGCTTGTCACCGTCGGCACCATTCTTGCCCTGGTGACCTTCTATTTGCCGGAATCGCAGGAGGCAGTGGACAATGCCTTCTCCCTTTACGCCGATACCGCCGTCTCATTGTACGAACGCTTTGGTCCCGAGGCTTTGGACAATTTCCTGGCCCGCACCGGCAAGAACACGCTGCTGCAGCTCAAGCTTTCGGCCACCAATCCCGGCACGGAATGCGGCCCCCGATCCAAGACAGCCATCAGCATCGTCACGCGCGGGCAGGCGGGCGCCTATTGCCTGACCGTTCAGGCGGGCCCCGGAGGGTTGCCGGAAAGCCCGGAAAGTCGACGATTGCGCCTGCAAATCGTCATTCTGCTGGAACTCGTCAGTTGCGCGGGGCTCAGCTATGCCATCGCCCGCTATCTGTCACGCCCCATCTCCGATCTGCGGCAAGCCGCCACGCGCCTCGCAAAGGGCGATCTGACGGCGCGAGTCGGCGCCAAATTCTCCGGCCGTCGTGACGAGGCGGCCGATCTGGTGCGAGAATTCGACCAGATGGCGGATCGGGTCGCCGCGCTGATCGACGCGCAGCGGCGCCTGATCGCCGATGTCTCGCATGAAATCAAATCGCCCATGGCCCGCCTGAATATGGCCTTGGGACTGGCGCGACGCGACGCCGAAGACTATGCACCGAAGCAGTTCGAGCGGATGCAACGCGAGATCGACAATATTTCCCATCTCATTCGCGGATTGCTGACCCTGGCCAGCCTGGATGCGACCGCCACCAAAATACTCGATGAGCCGGTTTCTCTGAACGAGGTGATTGCCGGCGTTCTGGCCGACATCACCTATGAATCTCCAGATCGCGCGTCCGACCTGATCTTCCGGCAATCCGCGAGCGAGGCCGTCGTCCTTGGCGACAAGGCGCTGCTGGGCCGGGCCATCGAGAATGTTCTGCGCAATGCGGTCTTCTATACGACCAAGGGCGCGGCCATCGAAATCCGAAGCGAGTCCTCGATCGGCGGTCGCGTTCGAATGACCATCCAAGATCACGGCCCCGGCGTCCCGAGCGAGGCCCTGCCCCATCTGTTCGATCCCTTTTACCGGGTGGATGACGCCCGGACCCGTCAGACCGGAGGAACCGGCATCGGTCTGGCCATCTGTCGGCGCGCGATTGAACTCCACCACGGAACTGTCTGGGCCGAAAACCTGGATCCGCATGGACTGGCTGTTGTGATGGATTTGCCACAGGCTGCGACGAATGCCATTCCCGGACGCAACTCCACACAACTCCATGATCGGCTGGGCTAATATCGACCTTGGTAATCGATCGTAATTCGATAGTGGAAGAGTGATGACTCTCAAATCCATCGGTGTTGCCGGAATTGTCTTGGGGTTGATGTTCGCCTGCGGCCCAGCCCAGGCGTTTCCCGACGATTCCGATCATGACGGCGCGTCCGTCCGCGAGCGGCGGGATGGCCCGAGCGACCATCCGCGCGCCGACTACCGATATTCCGGCAATGGGTTCAATTTTTCGATGAGCCGCAACGTGACGCAGCCGAACGGTGAGTCCTCTTCCCAGGACCAGGACACCGAACAGACCCCGCCACAACGATCGAAGCCGGGCTTCTTCCAGCGCATCATTCGCGACGTTTTCGGCGACTGACGACTCGTTCCACAACGGCTTTTCTTGTCTCGACGCCTCCGGTCGGAACGAACTCGGAAGCCACAAATATCCGCACCACTGCACCCATCTCCACACAACTCCATGGCCCCGCCGGGTAGCGTGAGGGCCTCTGGAATTGAAGCGGAGATATCCGATGCCGACCCATCCCCTCCTTGTCCGATCGCTATCCGCTCTGGCGTTCGTCCTGTTGCCTGGAATCGCCCAGGCCACCCCATCGCCCGCCGAAACGCATCTTGACTTCACGGTTCTCAAAAACGGCTCCCCCATCGGCCACCACTGGATCGATCTGATCCGCAACGGCGACAACGAGACCGTGTCGATCAAGACCAATATCCTGGTGCGGATGGCCTATGTCCCCGTCTATCGGTTCGAACATACGGGAAGCGAGGTTTGGCAACATGGCCATCTTGTTTCGCTGCGCTCCCAGACCAATGACGACGGCGAGGAACACAGTTTGGTTGTCGGAGCCAAGAACGACCATATCGAGATCGATGGAGACGGCCTCCGCAGCCAGGCGGACAGCGGAATCATCCCCGCCAGCCTGTGGAACCATGACCTCGTCACGCAGGGAGTCCTTTTGAATACTCTGACCGGCAAACAAATGCCGGTCAGAGTCGACACTCTCGGCGAAGAGCCGGTCAGCGCCCATGGAACCGAGACAAGGGCCCTCCACTACAGGGTCACCGGCGAGCTGCAGCGCGACCTTTGGTACGACCGATCCGGAACCCTGGTTCAGGTCAAGTTCAAGGCCAAAGACGCGTCCGATATCCTTTACGTCCTGGAGTGACGCGCCATGTTCGAAGTCGTCGGTCCGAAACACCGGCTGCGTCCGGTGGTGGAAACATGCATCCGCGCCGCCTTTCGGCGCGACCACGGCGCTCAGGTAGGGAACCTCCCCCGGTGCCTGGTCGCTGATATCGACGGTGCCAGGGTAACCTGCGCCGCTTCGCTGCGTTTCGCCGAGGACGGTTTCTTTTCCGAACGCTACTTAGACGAACCGATCGAGCGTCTCGTCACCCGGCACGCCGGAGCCCCTTTCGATCGCACAGACGTGGCCGAAGTGGGAAGCCTCGCCGCCGTCCAGCCAGGCAAAGTCAGGGATCTGGTCCGCGGTATCATCCCATTCCTGCAAGCGCGGGACATGCATTGGGCGTTCTTTACCGCCACGGCCCGGCTACGGATATTT
>DATNIV010000559.1:0-9305 GCA_035604255.1 Telmatospirillum sp.
CACCTGCTTGGCCTGGACCTCGCGAATCATTTCATCGAAGGACTCGCCGAACGACCCCAGGTTCTTGGCGGCGGCCGTCAGCGCCTCCAAGCCTTCCGTGTCCATCTCGTCGCGCTTGAGCGCCCGGGCGGCGACGGAGAGGAGGGCCAGCGGTTGATTGACGGTGTTCAGGCGGCGTCCGAGATTGGTGATGATCGCACGGCTGGCGGCGGCGCTGTTCGTCAGGATATCCAGCACATCGGCGCGGTCCAACCGCAACAAGCGGGCTGGCGTGCGGGCCACCACCGTTGCCGTGCGGGGCGTGTCGCCGAACACGCCGATTTCTCCCACCAATTGCCGGGGGCCCAGCACAGCCAGCTCGACCGTTCCGATGCCGAGATCAACCAGGACGTCGAGTTCTCCATCGACGATCACGAAGGCGCAGTCTCCGGACTCGCCCCTTTGAAACAGGACGGCGCCGACGGCCAAGTCGACCGTCTCCGCTTTGGCGAGAATATCCTGTCTGGGCTTTTCCCCCAAATCGCGGAACACGCTGTTTCCCGCCAGTGCCGCGGCCGCTTCCGCCAAGTCGATGTTCTCTGCCACGACGCCTCCCGTATGCTCAAGCAATCATTGCCGGAAATCCTGGACGTGTCACGGGTCCAGGAGGCGTTAAGCAGGGCAATCGGGCGAACGCGCGGGTTGCCCTGACCTGTCAGGCCGCGACGGTTGGCCGTTTGGGCAGGCCACCGCTTTTCACGATGAAACCCGCCACTTCCTCCAGTCCTTCGCCCGTTTTGAGATTGGTGAAAACGAAGGGCCGGCTGCCGCGCATGCGTCGGGCGTCGCGGTCCATGACCTCCAGATTGGCGCCGACCATGGGCGCCAGATCGATCTTGTTGATGACCAGAAGATCCGACCGGGTGATGCCCGGTCCGCCTTTGCGCGGAATCTTGTCGCCGGCGGCAACGTCGATGACGTAAATGGTGATATCGGCCAGTTCCGGTGAAAATGTCGCCGACAGGTTGTCGCCGCCGGATTCGACCAGAATGATCTCCAGGCCGGGAAAGCGCGCGTTCATGTCCGAGACGGCGGCGAGATTGATCGAAGCGTCCTCGCGGATCGCCGTGTGCGGGCAGCCGCCCGTCTCCACGCCCATGATGCGATCGGGCGGCAGTGCGCCGGAGCGGGTCAGGAACTCGGCATCCTCCCGGGTGTAGATGTCGTTGGTGATGGCGGCGATGTCGTAGGTGTCACGCAGTCGTTTGCACAACCGATCCATCAAAGCGGTTTTGCCCGAGCCGACGGGACCGCCAATGCCGACGCGAAAGAGAGAGGTCATGATCTGAACAGCCTTGTATATTGCGTTTCATGGCGCATGCTGGCCCAGTCGACCGTGGGACACGCCGTCCCCAAACGGTCGAGCGAGGCGCTGCCCGCGGCCAGAACCACCTCCGGAATGACTTGGGCCATCGCCCGGATGGCGCGTTGCCCGTCGGTTTGCCCGAGAGGGATCAGGCGAACCGCCGCAGAGACCAGATTGGCTGTCACCGCATGGAGGTAGGCGCTGAGAGCCGCTTCCTGTTCGATCCCGGCCGCCGCCGCCGCGACGGCCACGGCAATGGCATAGGGCGGAGTGGGCAGCCGTGCCAACCAGCGGTCCTGTCCTTGAGACGGCCAGCTTGATTGCAGCGCCGTGACGAAGGCTAGTCCCTGCGCTCGCGACTCGAGGGCGGTTTCCGCCGTGCCGCGCCAGGCATTGGCCAGGTCCGCAATATACGCCAGTCTGTCCGCATCATCCCGTCGCACGGCGCGGTGGGCTTCCAGGAACAAGATGGAGTCAACCCAGGCGCCGCCATGGCGCAAAACGGTGGAAATCCACGCGGTAACGCCGGCAAGGTCGCCGAGCAGGCCGCTCTCCACCGCTTGTTCCAGCCCATGCGAGTAGCAGTAGCTGCCGACGGGAAAGCCCGGCGACAGCCAGGACATCAGTTGGAGCAGGCCGATATTGTCGGTGGAGCCGGCCTCGGAGGCATCAGGCATGATGTTCGTGTCCTCCGGCCGCGTAGGCGCCGCTTTCGGCGTGGAAGGCGGCGTGATGCCGCAAAACGCGTCCACCCAGGGCTTCGATCATCGGCAGCAGGACATGATCGTCCTGGATTCGCAAACCGCCACCCGGCAGGATCTGCACGGAGGCGTGGCGATTGCCGATATGCCAGGCGATGCGGACCAAGGTTTCCGCGTCGTCACAGGTGATATCGGCAACGGATTCGGTGGCGGCATGGACGGCGATCCAGCCGCCGTCGGCCAGACGCAGCCCATCGCCATCGGCCAGCAGGCTGGCCTCGGGAAGATCCAGGAGAAAATCGCTGCCGGAATCATCGGTCATGACAAGGCGCCGCCGATGCCGCTCGGCCCAGACGAGCGTGATGCTGCTCCGGGCCAGATCGACCGGCCAGTTGCCAGTCCTGTGGAGGGAAATGGCTCTTTGCATGGCTAAAACAGGAAATAACGCTGGGCGAGCGGGAGTTCGCGCGCCGGCTCGCAGGTGAGCAGTTCGCCGTCGGCCCGGACTTCATAGGTTTCGGAATCGACTTCGATATGCGGACAGGCGTGGTTGTGCACCATGGCCGCCTTGGTCAGCCCCCGGGTTCCGGACACAGCCAGGATTTGCCGGCGCAGGCCTAGCCGGTCGGCGATATCGCCCTCGACCGCCGCTTGGGAAACGAAGGTCACGCAACTGGCCGCCAGCGCGCCGCCGAAGGCGCCGAACATCGGACGGTAATGCACCGGTTGCGGTGTCGGAATCGAGGCATTGGGATCGCCCATGGCGGCCGAGGCGATGGTGCCGCATTTCAGCACCAAATCCGGCTTGACCCCGAAGAAGGCCGGTTTCCACAACACCAGATCGGCCAGTTTTCCCGCCTCGACCGACCCGACATGCGCCGAGATGCCATGGGTGATGGCCGGATTGATGGTGTATTTGGCGATGTAGCGTTTGACCCTTAGGTTGTCGTTGGCGCCTTCGCCGGGAAGGGCGCCCCGCTGCCCCTTCATCTTGTGGGCGGTCTGCCAGGTGCGGATGATGACTTCGCCGATGCGGCCCATGGCCTGACTGTCCGAGCTCATCATGCTCATGGCGCCCAAATCGTGCAGAATATCCTCGGCGGCGATGGTCTCGCGGCGGATGCGGCTTTCGGCGAAGGCGACATCCTCGGGGATGCGCGGGTCCAGATGATGGCAGACCATCAGCATGTCGAGATGTTCGTCCACCGTATTGACGGTGAAGGGCCGGGTCGGATTGGTCGAGGAGGGCAGTACATTGGCGATGCCGCACAGTTTGATGATATCGGGAGCGTGGCCGCCGCCGGCGCCTTCGGTATGAAAGGCGTGGATGGTGCGGCCCTTGAAGGCCGCGACCGTGTCTTCGCAGAACCCCGATTCATTCAGCGTGTCGGTATGGATGGCGACCTGGACATCCATCTGATCGGCGACCGACAGGCAGTTGTCGATGGCGGCGGGCGTGGTGCCCCAATCCTCGTGCAGTTTGAGACCGCAGGCGCCGGCTTGCACCTGCTCGATCAGGCCGTCCGGGCGGGTGGCGTTGCCTTTGCCGAAGAACCCCAGATTGATTGGCAAGCCTTCGGCGGCTTGCAGCATGCGCGCCAGATGCCACGGCCCCGGCGTGCAGGTGGTGGCGTTGGTGCCGTCGGCGGGGCCCGTGCCGCCGCCCAGCAGGGTGGTGACGCCCGAATGCAGAGCGTCGTCGATTTGTTGCGGGCAGATGAAATGAATGTGGCTGTCGATGCCGCCGGCGGTGAGAATCCGTCCCTCTCCGGCGATGATTTCGGTGCCGGGACCGATGATGATGTCGACGCCCGGCTGAATGTCGGGATTGCCGGCCTTGCCGATTGCCGCGATGCGTCCGTCCTTGAGGCCGACGTCGGCCTTGACGATCCCCCAGTGATCGACGATCAGCGCATTGGTGATTACCGTATCGACCGCGCCTTTTGCCCGCGAGATCTGGGATTGTCCCATGCCGTCGCGAATGACCTTGCCGCCGCCGAATTTGACTTCTTCGCCATAAATCGTGCGATCGTCCTCGACTTCGATGATCAGATCGGTGTCGGCCAATCGCAGCTTGTCGCCGGTGGTCGGGCCGAACATGGCGGCATAGGCGCGTCTTTCGATTTCGTAGGCCATGTTCAGTCCCTTCCACCCAGAGGTCCGTTGACGAGGCCGTTGAAGCCCCAGACGATCCGCTCGCCGGCGAAGGCGACCAGGGCGACGTCGCGGCTTTGTCCCGGCTCGAAGCGCACGGCCGTGCCGGCCGGGATGTCCAGGCGAAAGCCTTTGGCCTTGTCGCGGTCGAAGGCAAGCGCCCGGTTGGTTTCGAAGAAATGGAAATGTGATCCGACCTGGATCGGACGGTCGCCGGTGTTGGCCACCGTCAAGCTCAGCGTCGCGCGGCCTTCGTTGAGCAGCAACGTGCCGGGAAGAGTGAAGAGTTCGCCGGGAATCATGCGGGCCTCATCTGATCGGAGCGTGAACGGTCACCAGTTTGGTGCCGTCGGGGAAGGTCGCCTCCACCTGGATTTCGTGGATCATTTCGGCGATGCCGCTCATCACCTGGGAACGGTCCAGCACCTTGGCGCCGTCTTGCATCAATTCGGCGACCGTTCGTCCGTCACGGGCGCCTTCGACGACGAAGTCGGTGATCAGCGCCACGGCTTCCGGATAGTTGAGCTTGACGCCCCGTTCCAGTCGGCGGCGCGCCACCATGGCGGCCATCGCCACCAATAGCTTGTCCTTGTCTCTGGGTGACAAATTCACCGGCGTCCTCCTCTTTGTCTTTTTCTAAATGTACCACAGTCTGGGGAGAGACTTCGGCAGATGGGCCGCCGCCGCCCGCAACTCGCCCCAGGCGTTGCCGAAAGACCGCCGAAGAGACGGGGTATCTTTGCTCAGCCAACGGGCAATCAAGATACCATTGACGACGGTTGCGCCGAAACGCACAGCGGGATGATCGAGACTGGAGCGCAGGATCGGCAGAAAGGGCGCCGGGTCGTCGACGACCAAAGCCAGGGTCGCCATGGCGTGGCATCCGTCAAAGCCGGCCGGATCGTCGAGATGCCGGGCGATGTCGCCGTCCAGATGCAAAGCGTCGGTCCAAACCAGCCGGCCGTCGCGCTTGATCCGCCAGGCGTCGTGGACCAAGCCGCTTGTCATGCGTTCTCCCCGCGCCGTGCGACCGAAAATCAGCATTTCCCCGGCCAGCAGGCGCCCGCCGGGGGCAACCTCGATATCGGTGCACCGCCGCAAGCGGGCGTTGTCGAACAGGATGGTTTCCTGGGGCAGAAATTCCAGCCATCCATCCCGGCCAACCGTGAGATGAACATCGATGACGCCGTCGGCGCCGTTTGAGCGATAAATTTTTTCGGCGGCCTGGGCGACGAACAACCCTTGCGCTCTCTCTCCCACCTGGAGATCGACCGAAAGGCTGTCGCCGCCGACCAAGCCGCCGGACGTGGTGACCAAGGCCGCGGTGACGGGATCGCCCTCGGCGGCGATGGGGAACAAGACGCGCAATGGCGAAATCTGCCGCAGATCGGCGAGAGTGGTCCGATCCTCCTGGTGGATCAGGCGCACCTCGGCGGCGCCATGCATGCCGATTGTCGAGGGCCGCGTGTCAGACGGTGAGATAACGGCGAACATCGGTTTCCACCAGATTTGCGGCCGGTCCGGCCAAGACGACTTCGCCGCGGTCCATCACGACGAAATCGTCGGCAAGGTCGCGCGCGAATTCGAAATATTGTTCGACCAGCACGATCGCCATGCTGCCCCCGGTCGCCAGCATCTTGATGATACGTCCGATGTCCTTGATGATCGAGGGCTGTATGCCTTCGGTCGGTTCGTCGAGAATCAGCAGGCGCGGACGGGTGACCAGCGCCCGCGCGATGGCCAGTTGCTGTTGCTGTCCGCCGGACAGATCGCCGCCGCGCCGGCCCAGCATTTCCTTGAGCACCGGAAACAGAGCGAAGATTTCGGACGGAATGCTGCTTTGGCTGCGTGGTAGCGGGGCGAATCCGGTTTCCAGATTTTCTTTCACCGAAAGGCGGCCGAAAATCTCGCGGCCTTGCGGCACGAAGCCGATGCCGCGTCTCGCCCGTTCATAGGCCGGCAACGCGGTGATGTCTTGATCTTCCCAATCGATGTGACCGCCCTGGACCGGTTGCAGGCCCATGATCGCCCGCATCAGGCTGGTTTTGCCGACCCCGTTGCGGCCGAGCACGCAGGTGATCTTGCCTTTCCGGGCGATGAGCGAAACGCCCCTGAGGGCCTGACTGGCACCGTAGAAGAGGGTGATGTCGTCAACCCTCAGCATGATGAAGTCCTTATCGCATGAGGGGGAAATAGAGGCCACAGATGAACGCAGATATCGCTGTGCGGCCACAGATAGACACAGACCTGTTTTATTACCTTATCTGTGTCTATCTGTGATTCTATCTGTGCCCATCTGTGTATTTTAATCCATTTTGTGGGAAGGGTAATCTTCAGATTTTTCATCTCGTCCTTACCTCCCCAAATAGACTTCAACGACACGGGGATTGGCTTGTACGGCGTCGATGCCGCCCTCGGCCAGGACCGAGCCTTCGTGCAGGACGGTGACCTTGCCGCCCAGCGAGCGCACGAACTCCATGTCATGCTCGACCACCACCAGGGAGCGGGTGCCCAGGGACTGATCCTTGGCGAGGTCGAGGATGAGCGTTGCGGTGGCTTCGGTTTCGGCGTCGGTCAGCCCGGCCACCGGTTCGTCGAGCAGCAAGACGCGCTGGTCCTGCATGAGCAACATGCCGATTTCCAGCCACTGCTTCTGACCGTGCGACAATTGGCGAGCCGAAAGCTTGGCTTGCCCGGTCAGGCCGATCAACCGCAGCACCTGATCGATACGATCGCGGGAGTCTCCGTTCAGAAGGAAAAAGAGGGTGGCGAATGTACCGCGCGGGCCTTTCAGGGCCAGTTCCAGATTGTCGAAAACACTCAACTGTTCGAACACCGTCGGCTTTTGGAATTTCCGGCCGATGCCGAGATTGGCGATGGCGGCTTCATCAAGGCGGGTCAGGTCGATCTGTCCGTCGAACAGCACGTCGCCGCTATCGGGGCGCGTCTTGCCGGTGATGACGTCCATCATGGTGGTCTTGCCGGCGCCGTTGGGGCCGATCACTGTCCGCAACTCTCCCGGCGCGATGACCAGGGAAAGATTGTTCAGCGCCTTGAAGCCATCGAAACTGACCGTCACGCCATCCAGATAGAGGATGCTTCCGGCGGCGGCGTGAGCGCTGCCGCCGGGTTCGTCGACGGGAAGGCCTTCGTCAGGCATGTTTCTCCTCCTGCGTTGGCCGAGGGGGGGCGCGTCGCTTTCGGAGGCGCGCCGCCAGCCCCATCAACCCCTCCGGCAACAGGAGGGTGACGGCGATAAACAGAGCGCCGAGGAAGAACAGCCAGGCGTCGGGAAGGGCGTCGGTCAGCCAGGTTTTGGCGGCGTTGACGGCCAAAGCGCCGAGGATGGCGCCGACCAGGGTGCCGCGTCCGCCGACCGCCACCCATATGGCGATTTCGATGGAGTTGGCCGGCGAGAATTCCGAAGGATTGATGATGCCGACCTGCGGGACGTAGAGGGCTCCGGCGATTCCGGCCAGGGCCGCCGACAAGGTGAAGGCGAACAACTTGGTCGCCGTCACCGAATAGCCGAGGAATCGCACGCGGCTTTCCGCATCGCGCATCGCCATCATCACCCGGCCGAGCTTCGAGGCGACGACAAAGCGGCAGATCAAGAGCGCCAGCCCGAGCGCGATCACGGTCGCCACGTAAAGACCCATTTTGGTGCCTTGGTCGCGAAGATCGAATCCCAGCAGATCCTTGAAGTCGGTCAGGCCGTTGTTGCCGCCGAAGCCCATTTCGTTGCGGAAAAAGGCCAGCATCAAGGCATAGGTCATGGCTTGCGTGATGATCGACAAATAGACCCCGGTGATACGCGAGCGGAAGGCCAACCACCCGAAGACCAGGGCGAGGACCGCCGGAACCGCCATCACCATGAGCGCGGCGAAGGGGAAATGGTCGAATCCAACCCAGTACCAGGGGAGATCCTTCCAGGCCAGAAAGACCATGAAGTCGGGCAGCAGGGGGTTCCCATAGACCCCTCTGGTGCCGATTTCACGCATCAGATACATGCCCATGGCGTAACCGCCCAGGGCGAAAAAGGCGCCGTGGCCTAAGGAGAGGACGCCGCCGTAGCCCCACACCAGATCGAGCGCCAGAGCGAGCAAGGCGTAACAGAAATATTTGCCAAGCAAGGGCACCATATAATTGGGCAGATGCAGGGCGGAACCGTCGCTCAAGGCCAGATTGAGCAGGGGGATCAGGCCCAGCAGGACGACGCCCGCGATGGCGAAGCCGACCCAGAATCGCTTGTCTTGCGGGAGCAGAAGTCGGGTGAGCAGGGAATTCACGGCTGCCATCTCCTCATCCCTCGACCGATCGCCCTTTGAGGGCGAACAGACCGCGCGGGCGCTTTTGGATGAACAGGATGATGAAAACCAGAACCAGGATTTTGCCCAACATGGCGCCGGCGTAGGGTTCGAGGAACTTGTTGACGATGCCGAGACTGGTGGCGCCCAACAGGGTGCCCCACAGCGAGCCGACACCGCCGAAGACCACCACCATGAAACTGTCGACGATATAGCCTTGGCCCAGATTGGGGCTGACATTGCCGATTTGCGAGAGGGCGACGCCGGCGATTCCGGCGATTCCAGACCCGAGGCCGAAGGTGAAGGCGTCGATGCGTCCGGTGCGAATGCCCATGGCGGCGGCCATGGGGCGGTTTTGGGAGACGGCGCGCATCTGCAGACCGAAGCGCGAATAACGGAGCAAGGCGGCCAAGGTGCCGAGAACGGCCAGACAGAAGATGATGATGACCAATCGGTTCCAGGTCAGCGTGAAGCCACCGCTCATGTCAAGGCCGCCGGTCATCCAAACGGGATTGGCCACTTCCTTGTTGGAGGCGCCGAAAATCGAACGGACCAATTGCTGCAGGATCAGGCTGATGCCCCAGGTCGACAGCAGTGTCTCCAGCGGCCGGCCATAGAGAAAGCGGATCAGTCCGCGTTCCAGGATGATGCCGATCGAGGCGGTGACCAGGAAGGCGACCGGCAAAGCGACGACCAGATAAAAGCCGATGACGCTGGGCGGCAGCCAGGCGCGGAATGCTTGCTGGACGACAAAGGTGGTGTAGGCGCCCAGCATGATCATTTCGCCATGCGCCATGT
>DATNIV010000560.1:0-7126 GCA_035604255.1 Telmatospirillum sp.
TCGGCGAGGCCGTCACCAATCATCTGACCATCCAGAAAACGGCGCCGATCTTCAATCTTAAACCGTGCGCGCTGGAGGTCGCCCTAATGCCGGATGGCGCTTACGAGGGCGAGGGGGCGGGAAAAAAGCGCGTCAGCTGCCTGACTCTGGCTGCGGTGTATCGTGACCGGCGGCAGGCGCTTCATCTTCCAGCGGTCTGCCGCGACGACCTGATGCCGATTCTCTCGCTGCTTGCCCTTGATCGGGAAACGACCTTTTCCTCCGGTGCCGTTCCGTCCGAACCGGAGAGTGGGATAACGTTGCAGCGTTTCGACGCCGCCGGCGTGATTCGCTGTCATGTGGATGGGATCGGCGCGGATTTCTCCGATTGTGTCCGGGATATCGATCGTGACGCCGGCGCGGTGTCCGTGGTCGAAGTCTTCCTGCGCGCCGATACGGCGGCTGCGCCCTGGGCGGTATCGGTTTTGCGCGAACGAGGCTTTTTTCTCAGCGGTTTCGTCCCGCTCTGGTTTGGCGCCGATGCGATCCTGATGCAGAAATTGTCCGTGGCTCCGGATTTCGACACCATCAAGCTGCATTCGCCGGAGGCCCAGGCCCTTGGCGAGCGTGTGCGGCGGGATTATCAACGGGTGCAGACGTGACGCGACTGTCGCTGCCGATTTTCGAGGAGGTTCCGGAAATCGGACGGGCGCAGCCGCGACGTGACGCAACACCCAAGGCGCTCGGCATCGAGTATTTTGCTGGGGACGCTTATCCGGCGAACCTGTTGTGGGCCGGCGTTCGACGGGCCGGCGTTCCGCATGCCCGCTTGGCTTCGATCGATACCGCCTCGGCTCTCGCCATCCCAGGTGTGGTGGCGGTCTTGACCCATGCGGACGTCAAGGGAAGCAATCGCTTCGGCGTGGTGCGGCGCGACCAGCCGGTGCTGGTCGAGGCCATCGTGCGCCACGCCGGCGATCCTCTGGCCTTGGTGCTGGCGGAGACGCCGGAGGCATTGCGTCGGGGCATCGCGCTGATCGAGCCTGTCCTGGAGCCGTTGCCGGGCGTGTTCGATGCGGAAGACGCCCTGGCCGCCGACGCCGTCCTTCTTTATCCGGACGAAGGGACCAATCTTCTCCTCGATGGCGAGATCGTGGTCGGCGACGCTGCCGGTGCGTTCGACGCTTGTGCCGCCGTTGTCGAGGCCTGCATCGAAACACCGTGGCAGGACCATGCCGCGCTGGAAACGCCGGTGGGCGTGGCGGTCGTCGAACCCGATGGACGGTTGGTCATGACCGTCTCGACGCAAACGCCCTTTCGTGACCGCGGTGAAATCGCCGAGGCGCTGGGGCTGCCGGAGGAGGGGATCCGCGTGATCGCGCCCTTCCTGGGTGGCGGTTTCGGTGGCAAGGATGGGATTACCATACAGTGTTTGCTGGGTCTCGCGGCGCTGCACGCGGCCGGCCGGCCGGTCCGCATGGAACTGAGCCGGGAGGAAAGCGTCTCGGCCGGCGTCAAACGGCACCGCACCCGCTTGTACTACCGGCTGGGCGCCGCGGCGGATGGCGCCCTGCAGGCTCTCGACGCCCGGATCTATTTCGATACCGGTCCTTACGACCATCTGGGCGGCGCCGTAATGATGCTGGGGTTGGAGCATGCCGGAGGTCCCTACCGGATCCCTCATGTTCGTCTGCGCGCCTGGTCGGTGCGAACCAACAATCCCGTCGCCGGCGCGTTCCGCGGTTTCGGGGTGACCCAGGTGACAGCCGCCATCGAGCAGATGATCGATCGTCTCGCCCTCGCTCTCGGCAAATGCCCTTTGGAGATGCGACGGCACAACGCCGTGCGGCGGGGCGATCGCAATGCCGTCGGCACCACGGTGCTCGGTCCCGCCGGTCTCGTCGATTGTCTGGACAGGCTGGCCGCCCATCCCTGGTGGATCTCCCGCGAATCCTGGATTGCCGCCGCGGGCCTTTTCAAACGCCGTGGCATCGGCATCGCGGCGCTGCACCATGGAACCGGCTACGGACCGATCATTCCCGACAGTGCGGGTGCCAAGATCGAATTGACCGGTGGGGGCCGCTTTCGGATTTATTGCGGTGTCGCCGACATGGGGCAGGGCAATAGCAGCACCTTCCTGCAGATCGCCGGCGCGATCCTCGGTCAACCGATGGAGGCCTTTGATCTTTTGCTGCCGGACACCGACCGGACGTTGCCCTCCGGTTCGGCTTCGGCCAGCCGCACGACGTCGACGTTCGGTATCGCTCTGACGACTGCGGCGACCGTCCTGCGGGAGCGTTTGTTGTGTCGCGCGGCCGACGCCATGATGGTTCCGTCGGCCGATGAATTTGTTCTGCTGCCTGGTTCGGTGCGCCATTTGTCCAGCGGACGGGATTTTCCGTTAGGCGTCCTGGCCCAACGGTTGCCGCTCGATGACCGCGTGGCAGTCGCCTACCACCGCATGCCGGGAAGCCGGGAACGACCCGATGCTCCGCCGGCAATGCGCCTGCATGGCTTTCCGCATCGGGTTTTTGGCTATGGCGCCCATCTCGCCCGCGTCGAGGTCGATGAATTGACGGGACAGGTGGCGGTTCTCGACTATCTCGCGGTGAACGAGAGTGGGGCGGTTCTCAACCCCCAACTTTATGAACAGCAACTGCAGGGCGCCGTTGCCCAGGGGTTGGGCTTGGCGATCTGGGAGGACTTCAAAGTTGAGCGGGGATTGGCCCGGACGCGCGATTTCGATAGCTACGCCATTCCGACGGCGCTCGATCTGCCGGATCTGGCGACTCAGGCGATCAGCCTTTACGACGAGAACGGTCCCTTCGGTATGAAAGGGGTCGGGGAAATCGCGGTCAACGGTCCGGCGGTGGCCAACGCCGTGGCCGTTGCCATCAAAAGACGCATCGACAGGTTTCCGCTGACGCCCGAACGGGTCTTGGCGGCCCTCGATCGACCATCGGAGATGCCATGAGCTCTCTGTCGTTCACGCTCAATGGCAAGCCCGTCTCCGTCGATGTGGCCGATGATCGGCGGTTGATCGATCTGCTGCGCCAGGATCTCGGCTTGATTGGCAGTAAGGAAGGATGCGGTATCGGCAACTGCGGTGCCTGTACGGTTCTGGTCGACGGCGCGCCGCGCGCGGCCTGTTTGACACTGGCGGCTCAGATCGCCGGCCGTCATGTGGTCACCATTGAAGGCGCCGCGACATCGCCGTTGCTGCGTCTGTTGACCGAGAGTTTTGCAACCCATGGCGCTGTTCAATGTGGCTATTGCACACCCGGCATGATCATGGCCGCCGCCGCTCTGCTCGTGCGGACCCCCTCTCCGAGTCGCCATGAAATCCGTGATGGGATGAGCGGCAATCTGTGCCGCTGCACCGGTTATCACCGGATCGTCGATGCCATCGAAGCCGCCGCCGGCCGCCTTTTCGCGGAAACGGCCAAATGACCCGCGTCATCATGCCCGAAACGCTGGAGTCCCTTTGGGACGCGATGACGGCCGCGCCCGAAGCGCGCCTCTTTTGCGGCGGTACCGATCTGCTGGTGCGGCACCGCCGCGAGGGCGGCGGATCGCTGATCGGTATCGACCGGATCGCCGCCTTGCGCGGTATCCGCTATCAGGATGGGGACGTGGTGATCGGCGCGGCGACCAGGTTCTCGGACATTCTTGAAGATCCATTGATTCGCGCCCACCTGCCGGTGCTGGCGCGCGGTGTGGCGGCACTGGCTTCGCCGACCATTCGCGCCATGGCCAGCATCGGCGGCAATATCGTGACGGCTTCGCCGGCGGCGGACAGCCTGCCGGCCCTGACCGTTCTGTCCGCTCGTCTCGATCTCGCCTCGCCGAATGCGCACCGAACCGTGGCCTTGCGGGAGTTCATCACGGGTTCGCACGCAACAGGGCTCCGTCCCGGCGAAATCGTGACCGCCGTGCGGATTGCCCTTGCCCCGCGTCCTGCTCTTCACCACGCCGAGAAGGTCGGGCAGCGGAGGATGTTGTCGGGCACGCTGGTCAGTCTTGCCGCCGTGATCGCCATGGATGACGATGGACGCATCGAACAGGCGTCTCTGGCCTTCGGCAATCTCGGCCCCACCGTTCTCGTAAGTGTCGAGGCCGAAGCTGAATTGATTGGGCGCAGACTCGATCGTGACGCGCTGGCGGCCGCGGGCGTGGCCGTTCGCCGAGCCGCCCGTCCGCAAGACGATGTACGCGCTAGCGCGGCTTATCGTCTTCGGCTTGCCGGCAATTTGCTGTTTCGGCTTTTAGATCCCAAAATCCCGATTGTGGCCGAAAAATATAAGGGGAGAGAAACCGCAGAATAAGCCATTCTACTTCACTACATTAACAAACTGATTTGGCGTGTCTTTTTTTGCTGGTGGCGAGGCGCAGTATTGTCATGTATTGGGGACATCGGTGGGGGCGAAGCATTCAAGATCAATCCGCAGATGACACGGATTGGCTCAGATAGAGGACAAGATGCCTGTACTGAAGGCGTGATGGACCGAAGTTAAAAAGGGATCGCTTGTTTCAGGCCGGAAGCCTTCAGGTAATTGATGACCTGCGCTTCTTCAATGCCTCCGCTATACACATCATCCAAGAATCCATCACCCGAGATCGCTGTGAACGGCTATAGCGGCTCCAATAACCGCATAGGTTTGATCGGTCCGCGACAATCAATATCTGCGCCCATCGGCGTCATCTGCGGATAAACATGTTCGCCAATCCTTAGCCATGCAAGGACGTTTGCTTGTGCCCCACAAATGCCCTCTCCAAAAGAAGACGCCCGTACCCAGATCGGTAGTCGTGTCGACCCGAGCACAGGTGTCAGCAGATTGTTGGAGGGGACCATCCCTGACCCCTTGATTGAGCCTTGACCCGGCGCGGTTCTTCGACGATACATTGATCGAGTCGATCTTTGGCCGCTTGGTTGATGGTCATTGTCGACAGCGACCTAATATTCCATTATTAATAACGTTGGGTAAGCAACCGTCACCGCAGATACCGGCATGAGTCGTCGTCGGGTTTGTCTGACTGTTTATCCCCTCCCGTGTAACATATCCGTATTTTTGATGAGTACTCCGCACATGACGCCGGTTCTGACAGGGCGCTTGATCCTGGAATCCCTTTATACGAATGCCGAACAAACGACGCTTGCCGCTTTGGCATCGACATTGACCGCCGACCCCGCCGCGGTTGAGCGACTGATCCAGTCTCTCTCGGCGGCGAAATTGGTCAGCCGCACCAACGATTGTCTTACTCTCAGCGACGCCGGTCGATCTTGGTGCGCCGCTGAGCTCAAGCCAAAGGCGGATGGGGCCAAGGCTCTCCGCGCCCCTGCCGATCAGACGCCGGCGGACGGTGGTGAGCGATCCGAGTCGCCGTCGAGATCCTTGAAGGTCGGGACGCTATCGACGGGAAAAACCAACCGTACGCAGGGTGTCGACGTCGTCCATCTGAAACGGCGTAAAGCGCAACTGCCTGGGAGCGTTGCAATCCAAAAGACGTCTCCGGAGCCTGATCAAAGCTCCAAGCCGAGCCAGCGGCCCCGGCTGAAAAGCGCGCCGGCCGTCGAGACGCCCCTCGGAGGAGACGCGCAGGACGCCACTCTCCATTCCGACAAGTCCGATCGACCCGTTGCGGTCAATCACGATGGCTTCGTGACCCATATCAATGGGCGCAAGATCTTTTGAGGCCTGTCGTCAGTTGTCTGTAGAGACCGATTTCCCGGCTTTTATTGTCGTCATCCCCGCGAAAGCGGGGATCCATGGTCGTTCATGTAATTACATATGTAACCATAAGTAGTTCTTGTTGCTGCATGGATCCCCGCCTACGCGGGGATGACGGAAGAAAACAACGAAAAAAGCGTAACTGACGACAGGCTCTAAGGGGTCAGTTCAACAACGGCGTCCACCTCGACGGAGACGCCAAGCGGCAACGAGGGGACGCCAACCGCCGATCTCGCATGGCGTCCGGCCTCGCCGAACACTTCGACCATCAAATCGGACGCGCCATTGACGACCTTCGGCTGATCGCCGAAGCTCGCCGTACTGGCGACGAATCCGCCAAGACGGACGATACGCCGCACACGATCCAAGTCGCCGGTCGCCGCCTTGATCTGGGCGATCAAATTGATCGCGCAGAGGCGTGCCGCCTGGTAGCCTTCATCAATCGTCACCTTGTCGCCAAGATGGCCAAGATGGACCAGCTTGCCGTCCAGGAAGGGCAATTGCCCAGACAGAAACAGCTGAGTGCCGCTGACCACGAAGGGAACATAGTTGGCCGCCGGGGCGGCTGCTGTGGGAAGCGTGATTCCGAGTTCGACGAGGCGTGATTCGACTTTACCCATACTGTGTTCTCCTGAGTTCGATCCTGAGCAATGTGTCAACGCGATATAGGGCTGCGTGGTGATCGGCATTCGTATTTTTCACGCAATTGCGGTGCTGCACATTCTTACCGTCCGTTATTAACTGTGGTATATAAATCGTGAGAGATGCTGAACTTTTGGCCCAGTGGGGCATGATTGGTCTAAGAGAATGCTGACACGGAGAATGGTGCTCGCCGGACTGTTGAGTCTCGCCGCGACACAGACGGCGCTCGGCGCAAGCCGGCCGCGGACGAATGCGAAGGCCAAACCCGCCGTCAAGTTGGATGCGGTTATCGACATCTGTCATAATACAGTCGTCAGCGATTTCAATGTTCTCCGGAAAAAAAGCAATATCCTCGGCGTCATCCACAAGGCCAGCGAAGGCGGTGATTTCCGCGATCCGTTATACACCAAACGTCGCGCCCAGGCCGAAGCGGCGGGTCTGCTGTGGGGGGCTTATCATTTTGGAACGCACCAATATTCCGGTGCGGATCAAGCGAAGATGTTTCTCTCCGTGGCCAAGCCGGGGCCGACGACGCTGATGGCTCTCGATCTTGAGTTCAATGACGGGAATCCGGCGAACACCATGCAATTGCGGCAGGCGGAAGACTTTGTGCAGACCGTTCTGGCTGCGACTGGCCGGCACCCGCTGATCTATACCAACCAGGCTTGGGCCGATGGCAAACCGATGGGGGGCGGCAAACGGAGTTTGGGCGGCGGCGTCAACGAACGATCCATCTTGGCGCATTGCCCGCTTTGGTTGGCGGATTACCGTTCCGA
>DATNIV010000561.1:0-10974 GCA_035604255.1 Telmatospirillum sp.
TTATCCGGCCGGATTCGGCGCAGCCGCTCGGTTATTCCGTCGATCTCTGTCTCGCCGTCGTCGATGAGGTGGTGCGCGAACTGAACGGAAAGCCGATCCGCGTCGCCTATCAGCCGGTGACGGCCGAGACGCGCATCGACGCGGTCGCATCCGGCCGGGTCGATCTGGAATGCGGCTCGACGACAAGCAACGCCCTGCGCCAGAAAAGCGTCTCCTTCTCGCCGATCATCTATATCGCCGGCACCAAGCTTCTGGTGAAGCGCTCTTCCGGCATCCGCACATACAGAGACCTCGGCGGCAAGACGCTCGTCGTCACGTCGGGCACAACCAACGAACTGGCGATGCGGACGTTCAACGACAAATACAAGCTTGGCATTAGCATCGTCGCGGCGCGCGACCACGATGAAAGCTACGCCATGCTGGCCGATGGCCGGGCCGCCGCCTTCGCCACCGACGATGTGCTGCTTTATGGCTTCATCGCGGCCAAGAAGGCGGAAGCGACGATGATGGTGGTCGGCGACTTCATCACTTACGAGCCCTATGGCCTCATGTTCCGCAAAGACGATCCCTTGATGGCGGCGGCCGTGACCCGCGCGTTTCGGACCATGGGCCGGAGCCGGGCCCTCACCGGCCTTTATCGCAAATGGTTTTTGCAGCCGGAGGCGACCGGCGTGCTGCTCAACCTGCCGATGAGCGTTCAACTCGCCGAAGTGTTTCGGGGTATGGGAGCGGAAGACTAGCCTGTCGCGGTGGGGTGCTCTGCTCTGGTGTCTATATCGGCAAGGCCGTCATCCGAAAAGAAAAAGGCCTTCGCTGTTTCCAGCGAAGGCCTTGTCTTATTTGGTGGAGCCAGACGGGATCGAACCGTCGACCTCTACAATGCCATTGTAGCGCTCTCCCAGCTGAGCTATGGCCCCGAATTCTGGGGCGCGGCTTTTTAAGGTGCCGCGCAGGTGCGGGAACATAGGGATTCCGAAGGAAGCGCGCAAGCAAAAAAACAGGCTCGCGTCGCTCTTTTTCAGAGCCCCTCAGATCTCTCGTTCCAGGTCCTCGTCAATATTGTCCATGACTTCGGCCATGTCGTCGTCGTCCTCGCCCAGATCGGAGGTATCTTCGATCAGATCGCCTTCGCCCTCTTCTTCGTCGTCGTCGATGGCCGCGATGGCGACTTCCTCGTCGACCACCTCGATATCTTCCACGGCATCTTCGAGATCGATCACTTTCTTATCGCGAACGACCGGCGCCACCTTGGGTTCGGCGGCGGGTGCCGACTGGCGGCGCGACTTGAACGTAACCTCCGGCTCAACGACGGCTCCGCATTTGGGGCAGAGAATCGGTGATCGCGCCAGGTCGTAGAAGCGGGCGCTACAGCTCTGGCAGGTGCGTTTCACACCCCATTCCGGTTTTGCCACCCGTGTCCTCCTTGAAACTCTCTAACTGTGTTGCTGTCGGGCCATTTGCCACGTAACCCAGGCCGTGTCAAAACGAAAAATCGACGAAGGCCGTTTGATCCTTGTCGCTTACAGGAAAGCGGAGCCCTACCTTGCCGTCTCCGCCTGTGGTAGGAAACCTTGTTTTACCGGTCTTGATCAGCGAAAGCGCAGAGCCCCATGTCCACCAAATCGTTGATATCCCTCGCTGCCACGCCGCTTGTCGGACAAGTGCGCGTTCCCGGCGACAAATCCATTTCGCATCGCGCCTTGATGTTTGGCGCCTTGGCCATCGGTCAAAGCACCATCGAAGGTTTGTTGGAAGGCGAAGATGTTTTGCGCACCGCGGCGGCCATGCGGGCCTTGGGCGCGGAGGTGACGCGCGGCGACGACGGGCGTTGGACGCTCTTTGGCCGCGGTGTCGGCGGACTGGCCGAACCGGACGACGTCCTCGACATGGGCAACGCCGGAACCGGGGCCCGTTTGCTGATGGGTCTGGTGGCTTCGCATCCCTTTACCTCGGTCTTCACCGGTGACGCCTCCCTGCGCTCGCGGCCGATGCGCCGGGTCATCGATCCTTTGAGCCGAATGGGCGCCGGTTTCGTCGGGCGATCCGGCGGACGCCTGCCGCTCGCGGTGATCGGGACGGCGTCGCCGATCCCGATTTCCTACGAGCTGCCAATGCCGTCGGCCCAGGTCAAGTCTGCGGTCCTTTTGGCCGGTCTGAATACGCCCGGCATCACCACGGTCATCGAGAAGGAAGCGACCCGCGATCATACCGAATTGATGCTCAAAGGCTTTGGCGCCGAGGTGACGGTCGAGCCCATGGCGCATGGCGCGCGGGCGATTTCGCTCAAAGGACAACCGGAATTGACGGGCCGCGCCGTCAAGGTGCCCGCCGATCCGTCGTCGGCGGCGTTTCCGGTGGTGGCCGGTCTGCTGGTTGCCGGATCGCACATCACGGTGAGCGCGGTGGGCACCAATCCGCTGCGCTGCGGGCTCTATCAGACCTTGCTGGAGATGGGGGCGGATATCACCTTCGCCAATGCGCGAATCGAAGCCGGCGAGCCGGTGGCCGATCTGCTGGTGCGCGCCTCTTCGTTGAAAGGGGTCGATGTGCCGCCCGAACGGGCGCCCTCGATGATCGACGAATATCCGATCCTGGCGGTGGCCGCCGCTTTTGCCCAAGGCACCACCCGGATGCGGGGATTGGCCGAACTGCGGGTCAAGGAAAGCGATCGCCTGGCCGCCACGGCGCGCGGGCTCAAGGCTGCGGGCGTCAAAGTGGCGATCGAGGGTGACGATTTGATCGTCCACGGCGATGGTCGTCCTCCCGAAGGCGGGGTGACCATCGCGGTCAATCTCGACCATCGCATCGCCATGGCCTTTCTGGTCATGGGCATGGCGGCCAATCGCCCGGTGAAAATCGACGACGCCAGCGCCATCGACACCAGCTTCCCCGGCTTTGCGGGTCTGATGAACGGGTTGGGCGCCAGAATTTCTCATACAGCGGAGGCGGAGTGATGGGCGGTTTGTTGACCACAGAGGCACAGAGGGGGCTCAGAGCAAGAATTCAGCGGCAAAGCCGCAAGGATATCTTTTCTCTGTGCTCTCTCTAGTGTCTCTGCGCCTCTGTGGTTCAACCTTTAAGGATTCCAAATGATCATCGCCATCGATGGCCCCGCTGCCGCCGGTAAAGGCACCCTCGCCCGCAAGCTGGCAGCCCACTACGGTCTCAACTATCTCGACACCGGCTCCCTGTACCGGGCTGTCGGCATGGCGGTGCTGCGTTCCGGTGGTGATCCCGCCGACCCCGTGGCGGCGGAGCGGGCAGCCCGGCAGCTCGATCCCGCCGGCCTCTCCGATCCCGCCCTGCGCGGTGAGGAGGCGGGTGATGCGGCGTCCAAAGTGGCGGCCATCCCGGGCGTCCGCGCCGCGCTGTTGGACTTCCAGCGGGCCTACGCCGAAGGCGCGCCGGGGGCCGTGCTCGATGGGCGCGATATCGGGACCGTGGTCTGTCCGGGCGCCGAGGCGAAATTGTTCGTCACGGCCAGTCTGGAGAAACGGGCGGAGCGGCGCTTGAAAGAGTTGCTTGACAAGGGAGTCTCGGCTATAGGAGAGCGCATTCTTCAAGAAATGAGGGATCGTGACGCGCGTGACAGCGCGCGAAGCGTGGCTCCGTTGGTTCCCGCCGCCGATGCGGTGGTGTTGGATACCTCCGAGCTGGACGCGGAAGCGGTCTTTGCCGCCGCCGTGCAGATTATTTCCCAGCGACGCCGCGCCTTCTGACGTTGGTGAGCGGCGCCAGGGCGGCCGTTCCTCTCGGCGGAGGAGCGGCTTCGTTTGTTTCGATTTTCGCCGAAGACCGCCGGAGACAACCGGCTGGCCCGGAAGATGAAGTGTGAAAGGAATTATGACTATGGCTACTGCCACTGAATTCGCAGCGACGGAAGATTTCGCTGCCCTGCTGGACGAGACGTTCGGCGAAGCCGGTGCCTTCGAAGGCTCCGTGGTGAAAGGCACCGTCGTCGAGATCGACGGCGATTTCGCGGTGATCGATGTCGGACTGAAGTCCGAAGGCCGTATCCCGCTCAAGGAATTTGGCATTCCCGGCCGCCCCGCCGACATCAAGGCGGGTGACGAAGTCGAAGTCTTCATCGAACGCTATGAAGACAAGAACGGCGAAGTCATGCTGAGCCGCGAAAAGGCCCGGCGCGAGGAAGCCTGGACCCAGCTTGAGAAGTCCTTCCAGGATAACCAGCGGGTCAATGGCGTCATCTTCGGTCGCGTCAAAGGCGGTTTCACCGTCGATCTGTCGGGCGCCGTGGCCTTCCTGCCGGGCAGCCAGGTCGATATCCGCCCCGTCCGCGACATCGGCCCGCTGATGGGCAGCCCGCAACCCTTCCAGATCCTCAAGATGGACCGGTCGCGCGGCAATATCGTCGTATCGCGTCGCGCCGTTCTCGAAGAGACCCGCGCCGAACAGCGTTCCGAGCTGATCGAAAGCCTGAAGGAAGGCCAGATCCTCGAGGGCGTGGTGAAGAACATCACCGACTATGGCGCGTTCGTCGATTTGGGCGGCGTCGATGGTCTGTTGCATGTCACCGACATCGCCTGGAAGCGCATCAATCATCCGTCCGAAGCGCTGCACATCGGCCAGTCGGTCAAGGTGCAGGTCATCCGCTTCAACTCGGAAACCCAGCGCATCAGCCTCGGCATCAAGCAGCTTGAAGCTGATCCGTGGGATGGCGTCGAGACGAAGTATCCGGTCAGCGCCAAGTTCGTTGGCCGCGTCACCAACATCACCGACTACGGCGCCTTCGTCGAGTTGGAAGCTGGTGTCGAAGGTTTGGTCCACGTCTCCGAGATGTCCTGGACCAAGAAGAACGTCCACCCCGGCAAGATCGTCTCCACCTCCCAGGAGGTCGAGGTTTTGGTGCTCGACGTCGACGCCCAGAAGCGCCGCATCAGCCTGGGCCTCAAGCAGACCATGTCCAATCCGTGGGAAGGCTTCCTCGAGAAGTTCCCGGCCGGCACCGAGGTCGAGGGCGAGGTCAAGAACATCACCGAATTCGGTCTGTTCATCGGTCTGCCCGGCGAAATCGACGGCATGGTCCATCTTTCCGACATCGCTTGGGAGCGTCCCGGCGAGCAGGCCATTCTCGACTTCAAGAAAGGCGACATGGTCAAGGCGAAGGTCCTGGACGTCGATGTCGAGAAGGAACGCATCAGCCTCGGCATCAAGCAGCTTGGCGCCGATCCGTTCAAGGAAGCCATTGCCCATGTGAAGAAGGGCGACGTGGTGACCTGCACGGTGAGCCAGGTGACCGAAAACGGTCTGGAAGTCACCTGCGACGGCCTGTCGGGCTTCATCCGCAAGAACGAACTGGCGCGTGATCGGTCCGATCAGCGGCCGGATCGCTTTGCCGTCGGCGAGAAGCTCGACGCCAAGGTGACCGCCATCGATAAGGCTACCCGCAAGGTCACCTTGTCGGTCAAGGCGCGCGAGATCGAAGAAGAGAAGCAGGCGATGGCCGAATTCGGTTCGTCCGATTCGGGCGCCTCGCTGGGCGATATCCTGGGCGCCGCGTTTAACCGCGCCAAGGAAGAAAAGGCCCAGTCGGAAGACAAGTAATCCTCCGACGGCAGGCCATTTGACGAAATGGGGCGCCCCCAGGCTATCGGGGGCGTCTTATTTTTTGAAAAAGATCAACCATCAGAAAGGCTTATCTTGACGGTCGGCCCAGGCTTTGGCAGGCTGCTTTTCGCAGGGTCTGAGAAAAATCTCTCAAGCCAAGAGCCAGGAGCACCTATGACCAAGTCGGAGCTGATCGCCCGCCTGGCGGAGTTGAACCCTCACCTCTACCAGCGCGACGTCGAGCGTATCGTGACCACGATTTTCGATGAGATCGCGACCGCGCTGGCGCGTGGCGATCGGGTTGAACTGCGCGGTTTCGGGGCCTTTTCGGTGAAAAGGCGCGACGCGCGGTTGGGACGCAATCCCAGGACCGGTCAATCCGTCGACGTGTCGGAAAAAGCCGTGCCCTTTTTCAAAACCGGCAAATTGTTGCGCGAACGGCTGAACACCGGCAAGTGACGTCTCGGCCCATCGTGGCGCGGTTTGTCTCATTGAAGGATCGAGACCAGTGAAGGTTCTGTCCTGGCTTGTCGGCGCGCCTTTGGCGCTCATCGCCTTGTCGTTCGCCTTGTCCAATCGGCAAGCTGTCGTCGTCGGCCTGTGGCCCTTCGACGATGGGATCAGTCTGCCGGTCTATCTGATTGTTTTGTTGCCGTTGCTGATCGGCTTCTTGGGCGGCGCCATGCTGGCCGGCCTTAAAGGGTTGAAATATCGCCGCGCCGCGCGTCAACAGGCCAGGCGGGCCGAGGCGCTGGAGCGTCAGGCCTTGCGGACCTCCGCGGTGGCATCCGACCCCGCAGTGTCGCCGCTCTCATCCGGAGATCGTTCGTTATCGTCATGATCCGTAACCCTGTTTTTTGCGCCCTGGACACCACCGATCCTCAAGTGGCCCTGGCTTTGTCCCGGCGCCTGGCCGGTTTGGTCGGCGGGATCAAGCTTGGCCTGGAGTTTTTTTCGGCCAATGGTCCCGAAGGCGTGCGCGCCGTCGCCGAAGGCGGCTTGCCGCTTTTTCTCGATTTGAAATTCCACGATATTCCGAATACCGTCGCCGGCGCCGTCAGAGCCGCCGTCCGGCTGGGTCCGGCTTTCACCACGCTGCATGCCTCGGGAGGCCGTGAGATGATGGCCGCGGCCGTCGACGCGGCGCAAGAGGCGTCGGTCAAATGGAGCGTGGCGCGTCCGCGTCTGTTGGCGGTGACGGTGCTGACCAGCATGAGCGAGGGCGATCTGACCGACGGCGGTGTCGGCGGCACGCTGCTCGACCATGTCAAGCGACTGGCCGCCATGGCGCAGGACGCCGGCGTCGACGGCGTCGTCTGTTCTCCGCATGAAGTCGACGTCTTGCGCACCCAGTGCGGCGGCGACTTCCAATTGGTGATTCCGGGGATCCGTCCCGCCTGGGCTGTCGCCAACGACCAGAAGCGCGTTCTCACGCCGGCCGAGGCGATGGCCAAGGGCGCCGACTGGCTGGTGATCGGCCGGCCGATCACCGCTGCCGCCGACCCGGCGGAGGCGGCGCGGAGGATCCAGGGCGAATTGGCGGACGGCGTATCATGACCCTGCCGATCACGGTAAAAATCTGTGGATTGACCGACGAAGACGCGGTGGAGGCGGCGATTGAAGCCGGCGCCGATATGCTGGGTGTGGTGTTTTTCGCCAAAAGCCCCCGCGCCGTCAGTATCGAGCGGGCCGCCGAGATCCTGCAATGGGTGCCGGACGAGGTGCAAAAAGTCGGTCTGTTTGTCGATCCGACGGACGCCTTGCTGACCGACGTGATGAACAATGTGCGTCTCGATTTCTTTCAACTGCATGGCACCTGCTCGCCGGAGCGGGTGGAGCAGGTGCGGCAGGAATATGGGATGCCGGTGATCAAGGCGCTGGGACTCTCCAGTCCAGCCGATCTGGACGGGGCGGCGGCCTATGCCGCGGTGGCCGATTGGCTGCTGTTCGACGCCAAGGCGCCGGCGGACGCCGACAGGCCGGGGGGCAATGCCGTGGCCTTCGACTGGAGCATCTTGCAGGGGCGCACATGGGCTTGCCCGTGGCTTCTGGCCGGCGGACTGACCGTCGGCACGGTGGCCGAGGCGATCCGGCTGTCGGGCGCCAAAGCGGTGGACGTGTCGTCGGGTGTCGAAAGCGCGCCCGGCGTCAAAGACGCGGAGCTGATTGCGAAATTCATCGCCGCCGCCAAGCGGGCCGGGGATGCGAGACATGCAGGCTGATCGGACGAAGCGTCATTGCGTCGCTTATCGTTAGGAAGAAAACGCCGTCATTGCGAGGAGCGGAGCGACGCGGCAATCCAGAGGGACAGGCTGCCCTGGACTGCGTCGCTTGCGCTCGCAGTGACGGCATTTTCATCCAGGATGGACCGGCCGCCGGCCGATGTGGAACGCGCGATGACGGAGCGACAATGAACAAGAGCGAAGCGAGGATGGTTGCGCTGGTGATTGGGGCCGCCATTTTCTATTGGGTGACGTTGCCGCCGTCGCGCATCGCGCTCAACAATGCTTGCGAGCCGTCTGAAATTATGGCGCGAACCAGCGCCGCGCTGCATGGGGCGTCCTTTTGGCGGGCGCAGGATGCGGCCTTGGTCGACGCTCTGCAGCTGTTGGCCGCACAGCCGGCGGCGGCCGAGAGAGCGCGTGACTCGCAAAAAGGATCCGTGAGCGCCATCGAATCAAGGATGACCCGCCTGTCTTCCAACGAGGCGGAGTCCCCGGCTTTGCAGGAGCAGGCCGATCTCCGGGAGCAGCGGGAGCGGTTGGAACAAATGGGATGGTTGACCCGATGCCGGGACCTCATCGCCCGGCGTCTCGCACAGTGAAAGGTCGGAAAAATGACCGAGCGGCATGAACCTTCTCGTCTTTTGCGTCTGTGGCGGGCGACGGCAACGCGCGATCTGCTGCAGATGGCGCTGATCATCGGCTTCGTGCTGACGGCAAGAACAGTGATCGCGGCGCCCTATTACGTGCCCTCGGGCTCGATGGAGCCGACGTTGCGGATCGGCGACGAGTTGCTGGCGACGAAATATGCCTATGGATTCAGCCGCTATTCCCTGCCACTCGATCCTGGCGCGTCTTTTTCCGGTCGATGGCTGGGCGCTTTGCCCGAACGCGGCGCGGTGGTGGTGTTCCATCCGCCGGGAAAAACCGATGAAACCTGGGTGAAAAGGGTGATCGGTCTGCCGGGCGACCGGGTTCAGATGATCGGCGGCCATCTGCATATCAACGGCGCCGAACTGCCGTTGCGTCCCGATGGGGCCGGCGAGATCGAGAGCCAGAATGGCGCCAAGAGACCGGCGGCGCGGTTGATCGAGACGCTGCCCAATGGGGTCGAGCATCCTATTCTGAAGCTCGGCTGGGATGGCATGTTGGACAATACGCCGCTCTTCGTCGTGCCGGCCGGTCATCTGTTCATGATGGGCGACAGCCGCGACAACTCTCTCGACAGCCGGGTATCGCCTCGCGTCGGCGGCTTGGGCTTCGTTCCCGTCGATCATCTGCTGGGACGGGCCGATGTCATCCTCGGGTCGTGGGACTTTCCCAATGGCAAGAGCTCGGTTTTAGGCGCGGTTTCGGCTGTTCGCCTTTCCCGCTTCTTCTCGCGAATTGATTAACTTGGAAAAGCGCTCCGCATCGCCGCGAGTTTGTGCTTTATTAGCGGCCTTTCGAGCCGATTAGGCAGGTTATGCAAAACAGAAACTCCCTCCGCTCGGGTCCCGATGAGCGTGGGCATTTCGGAATTTACGGTGGACGTTACGTCGCCGAGACTCTGATGCCGCTGATTCTTTCCGTCGAGAAGGCTTATGACGAGGCCAAGGCCGACCCGGCCTTTGCCGCAGAGCTGTCCTATTATCTGACGAACTATGTCGGTCGGCCCAGCCCGCTTTATTTCGCCCAACGCCTGACCGAGGCGTTCGGCGGCGCCAAGATCTATCTGAAGCGCGAAGATTTGAACCACACGGGCGCGCACAAGATCAACAATTGCATGGGCCAGGTCCTGTTGGCCAAACGCATGGGCAAGAAGCGCATCATCGCCGAAACCGGCGCCGGCCAGCATGGCGTGGCGACGGCCACCGTTTGCGCCCTGTTCGGTCTCGAATGCGTGATCTATATGGGTGTCACCGACATCGAGCGTCAGGCGCCCAATGTCTATCGCATGAAGCTTTTGGGCGCCGAAGTGCGGCCGGTGACCTCCGGCGCCGGAACCCTCAAGGATGCGATGAACGACGCGCTGCGCGAATGGGTGGCGCGCGTCGACGACACCTATTACATGATTGGTACGGTGGCCGGGCCCCATCCCTATCCGGCGATGGTGCGCGATTTCCAGGCCGTTATCGGCGATGAGACCCGGACGCAGATCATGGCCGCCGAAGGCCGGCTGCCCGATTCGCTGGTGGCCTGCATCGGCGGTGGTTCCAACGCCATGGGGCTGTTCCATCCGTTTCTCGACGACCCGGACGTGCGGATCTTCGGTGTCGAGGCGGCCGGTCACGGTCTCGATACGGCAAAACACGCCGCCTCGCTGAAGGGCGGGACCGCTGGCGTTTTGCACGGCAACCGCACCTATCTGCTGCAGACCGCCGACGGCCAGATCAACGAAGCGCATTCCATTTCCGCCGGTCTCGACTATCCGGGCATCGGGCCGGAACATGCTTGGCTGAATGATATCGGCCGCGTTATTTACGTGTCGGCGACCGATGATCAGGCGATCGAGGCCTTTCAGATGACGACCCAGTTGGAAGGCATCATTCCGGCGCTCGAATCCTCGCATGCCATCGCCTATGCCAAGACGGTGGCCCGCGACTTTGGGCCGAACCATGTGATGGTGATTTCGCTGTCGGGCCGTGGCGACAAGGATGTGGCGACGGTGGCCAAGGCCTTGGGCGACAAAGTCATTGCCGAAGGGGATCTGTCATGAGCCGCATTTCCAGTCGGTTTGCGGCCCTGAAAGCCGAAGGGCGGGCCGGATTGGTCACCTTCCTCACCGGCGGCGACCCCGATCTGGCGACGGCCCAGGCGCTTCTCGATGGTCTGCCGGCGGCCGGTGCCGATCTGATCGAAATCGGCATGCCCTTTTCCGATCCGATGGCGGACGGACCGGCCATCCAGGCCTCGTCTCTGCGGGCCTTGGCCAAGGGCGCCACTTTGAACAGCACCTTGGCGATGGTTCGCGCGTTCCGGAAAAAAGATGCGGCGACGCCGGTCATTCTGATGGGCTATTACAATCCCATCCATGCCCATGGGGTCGCGGACTTTTGCACCGAAGCCGGCGCTGCCGGCGTCGATGGGCTGATCGTCGTCGATCTGCCGCCGGAAGAGGCGGAAGAACTGGCCGGCCCGGCCCGGGCCCAAGGCATCGATTTCATTTTTCTGACGGCGCCGACCACCGATGATGTGCGGCTGC
>DATNIV010000562.1:0-9973 GCA_035604255.1 Telmatospirillum sp.
CGCCGATACAATAGCCGACCACGCCGATCTCTTTCTCGCCGGTGGCCAGCGTGATGGCATCCAAGGCCGCGAGCGGTCCTTGCAACATATAGTCGTCGAAGCGTTTGTGGGACAATTCGGGCCCCGGATTGACCCAGGAAATGACAAACACCGTCAACCCCTGATCGACGCACCATTTGATGAAGGAATTCTTTGCCCTGAGATCGAGAATATAAAATTTATTGATCCAGGGCGGCACGATCAGCAACGGCCGGCGCTGAACCGACGGGGTCGACGGCGCATATTGGACCAGTTGCATCATCTCGTTTTGGAACACCACCTTGCCGGGGGTGGTGGCGACATTGCGCCCCAGCTCGAAGGCGTCATAGTCGGTCATGCTGATCGACAGTTGACCGTGTCCCCGTTCCAGATCATCGACGAAGTTCTTGAGACCATCCAGCAGGTTGCGCCCGCCCGTCTCAACAGTCGCCTTCAGCGCCTTGGGATTGGTCAGCAAAAAATTGGTTGGCGCCAAGGCATCCACCACCAGACGCGTGTAGAAATCGAGCCTGCGGCGCTCGTCCTCGGTCAGCCCCTCCGCCCCGGAAAACGTCCGTTGCAGCCAATCCGCATTGACCAGATAAGCCTGCTTGATAACATCGAACGCCGCTTGGTTGTTCCAGTCGTCGTCAGCGAAGCGCTTGTCTCCCTTGGAGGGCGCGGCCAACGGTTCCACGTCTTCTCCCCCGAAGCGGCGCAGCGCCATCTGCCAAAGCTCGACCTGGCGGCTGACAAAGTCGCCTTGCGCCTCGACAAGCCGTTGGGGGTTACCCAGCAAATCGAACCAAGCCGTGGCGAAGGTGTCATTGACCACCCCGGGATCGGGAATCTGAAAGCTATCGCCTTTCGCCCTGCGCTCCACGAAATCGGCGAAATAGGCTTGGGCACGGCCGAATTGCCTCGTCAGACTGATCCAGGCTTCCATCGGGTCGGGGGTGGGGCGATCCTTGTCTGTCATGACATTCCTCCGGAACCGTTATTACTCGTGCAAACTCTTGCTCATGATTGTCGCGTACAACCCCTCATCCTTGATCATCTGAAGACCCTTGTTGAAGGCTCTCAGTTTCTCCGCCGCATCCGGAACGGACTTGGAAAAGGCATTGTAGAATTTGTTGACCCTCAACGGCGGGTCGAGGGCAACGACGTGACCGGTTTCAGATGGCGACGACCGCGCGAGAAAAGAAGTAA
The DNA here is from genome assembly GCA_035604255.1 of Telmatospirillum sp. GTDB lineage: Bacteria > Pseudomonadota > Alphaproteobacteria > Rhodospirillales > Magnetospirillaceae > Telmatospirillum. Next base: position 1,228 of record DATNIV010000562.1, read on the forward strand.
CGACAAATTTCTTTTCGACGAAAAGATCAATTCGTCCCAACAACAACTTCCGTAAATTCACTTTATAATCGGAAACTGGCTGTTTTATCAGAAAGGAAGCCTCGGCGAAGTCTTTTGGGTAGACACTACCGCTTATCGTACCGATCGTGTATTTGGAAATATCCTTTAGACTGGAATAGGTAATATTTGAACGATCTAAGGAGAAGAAGACCAATGGTGATTCTGCGACCAAGTCCGAATAGGCAAGGAACTTAGCCCGCTCATCGGAATATTGAGCCCCCAACACCCCATCCACTTGACCTGTGTAGGCCATATTGAGTGCGCGCCCCCAAGCCTCATAATCGACATGCGTTTCATATCCGACTTTCTTGAAAGCCTCGATCGTCAATTCAAGCAGGAAACCATCCGCTTTTTCCGGATCGGTGGCAAAAGTGACGGTCTTGAGCGATTGCGCCGAAGCGGCCGTTGCGACGCAAGAGAACGCGGACAGCAACAAGGCAAAAGGCAAAATGCGAAATTTTGACATGGTCGCCCCCTTCCGCTGTCTTTCGAGAGTACGATGGGTTCGGGCAATCGGGAAGGACCATCGCGGTTAACACAGCACAATGATATATCGCCGGAAACGACGGACGATTGGCCTGATGTCGCCCTCTCCGTTCGCGCGGAATATCGGGCATTCGTCGAACAGGCTTCAAAAGTGCCCCGACATTTGCCATAACCACCTATTGGCGTTGACGCCCTGTTCCGAGGAAGTCCAATGATCCCACGTTATAGCCGCCCCGAAATGGTCCGCATTTGGGACGCGGAAAACAAGTTCCGCATCTGGTTCGAGATCGAAGCCCATGCCTGCGACGCTCAGGCCCAACTCGGCGTCATTCCCGCCAGCGCGGCAAAGGCCGTGTGGGAGAAAGGCAACAAGCCCTATACGGCGGATCGTGTCGCCCATATCGACGATATCGAGAAAGTCACCAAACACGACGTCATCGCCTTTACCACCGAACTGGCCGAACATGTCGGTGCCGACGCCCGTTTCATTCATCAGGGCATGACCTCATCCGACGTGCTCGACACTTGCCTTGCCGTACAACTCAGCCAAGCGGCGGATCTCTTGCTGGCCGACATCGACGGATTGCTGGCCACCCTGGAACGCAGGGCCTTCGAAACCAAGGATCTGTCGTGCATGGGCCGCAGCCACGGCATTCACGCCGAACCGGTGACCATCGGCCTGAAATTCGCCGGCTTCCATGCCGAATTCCAGAGAAACCGCGAACGGCTGGTAGCCGCGCGCAAGGATATTGCGACCTGCGCGATATCCGGCGCCGTCGGCACTTTCGCCAATATCGATCCCTTTGTCGAAAATCATGTCGCGGAAAAACTGGGATTGGCGCCTGAGCCGTTGTCGACACAGATCATCCCCCGGGACCGTCATGCGATGTTCTTCGCCACGCTCGGCGTCATCGCCAGCTCTCTGGAGCGTGTGGCCACCGAAATCAGGCATCTTCAACGCACCGAAGTCCGCGAGGTCGAGGAATTTTTCTCACCCGGCCAGAAGGGCAGTTCGGCGATGCCTCATAAGCGCAACCCGGTGTTGACCGAAAATCTGACGGGCTTGGCGCGGCTGGTGCGCGGCATGGTCATACCGGCCCTGGAAAATGTCGCCCTTTGGCATGAACGTGACATCAGCCATTCATCGGTCGAAAGAATGATCGGCCCCGATGCCACGATAACGCTCGATTTCGCTTTGGCCCGCCTCACCAATGTGGTGACCAATCTGGTCATCTACCCCGATGCGGTCGAACGCAATCTCAACCAACTGGGGGGATTGATTTTCAGCCAACGCGTTCTTCTGGCGCTCACCCAGGCCGGAATGAGCCGTGAGGATGCCTACAAGGCGGTCCAGCGAAACGCCATGCAGGTGTGGAACGCGCAAGGCCGGTTCATCGATCTGCTGAAGGCCGACAGCGAGGTGGTCTCGCATCTGGGAGCCCCCGCGATCGAAGCCCTGTTCGATCTCGGCTATCACACCAAAAATGTCGGCGTGATCTTCCAGCGGGTGTTCGGACGGAGCTAGCCCTTGGAGGCCGTCAGCTCGGCGATCACCTGATCCCTGGCGACGGCCTCCCACCGAAACAGTTCATGGGATAGACGATCCGCATCGGCCCCACGCCCCCCTGCCGACAAGTCGTCGCGCAATTTTCCCATCAGGGCGACATGTCCAGGTTTGAGCAGATCGGCTTCGACTGCGGCACGGCCATAAGCCGTCGCCGCCTCGCCGGTGAGTCCCAATCTCTCCGCCACCCACAAGCCCAGCAATTTGGCTTGCCGCACATTGACCTTGAAGGCGACGGCCTCGTCCAACTGATATTTGGCCTCGAAGGCCTTTTCACGCTCGTCGAGAGAGTTCTTCGGATAGTCCTTCATGGAACGGGGTTTCCTCTAAAATCCTGATTCCGGCACGTCTTGACGCGCCGCAGACATTTTCGTTGCGACGAACCGATTCACACTCCCAATATGTCGTTTATAACGAGAGCCTTCTTCTCCGGATATCGCAATTTCAGAGTCGCGAAACAACCATGTGCACCGTCATCATCCTACGCCGTTCCGACCATCGCTGGCCCATTCTGATCGCCGCCAACCGTGACGAGATGGCGGAGCGCCCGTGGGCGCCGCCTGGCCGGCATTGGCCGGATCGGCACAATGTCGTCGCCGGTCTCGACGAGTTGGCCGGAGGATCCTGGCTGGGCCTTAATGATGAGGGGGTCACCGCCGCCATCCTCAATCGCATGGGGACCCTCGGGCCACAGCCGGACAAGCGCTCACGCGGAGAACTGGTGCTCGAAGCACTCGATCACGCCGACGCCGTCGAAGCCGCCGATGCGTTGATTCACCTCGACCCCGGCGCCTACCGCCCGTTCAACATGGTCATCGCCGACAATCGCGACGCCTATTGGCTGCGCGCCGATGGCCGCTCCGTGCAAGCCTTTCCCCTGGAGGAAGGCATCACCATGCTCTCGGCGTTCGAACGCAATGACGAAACGGATCCGCGAACCCGGCTTTTCCTGCCAAGGTTTCAAAATACGCCGTTTCCCGACCCCGACGACGGACATTGGCAAGACTGGCAAGCGTTGCTGGCAACCAAGGCGCCTCACGGGATGCAAGACCGTGAAGCCGGACTGACCTTCCAACTTGACAACGGCTTCGGCACACGCAGTTCGGCCTTGATCGCCTTGCCGTCGATTGAGCATCCGGAAATAGACCCGGTGTTCCTTTTTGCACCCGGCCCGCCCGATCAAGCGCGCTATCGTCCGGTGATCCTTTAATGGTGATAAGCCGCCGCAGGGCTGACACGCCCAAAAGTCGGTCCGGTGAATGTTGTACTGACGTAGTCCGCCTGCTATATGGAGCGTAAATGTTGACGAGGGACCGGACGCACCGCGTACCGGTCCTTTGATGCTTGGGGATATCGAGGCCTTCGACCTCGCCTAGGCACACACCCTTATGCTGGAATCCAGAGCATGGCCAGACGCAAACAGATTTACGAGGGAAAAGCGAAGGTCCTCTTCGAAGGCCCCGAGCCGGGCACCATCGTACAGTACTTCAAAGATGATGCCTCGGCCTTCAACAACAAGAAGAAAGGCACCATCACCGGCAAAGGCGTGCTGAACAACCGCATCTCCGAGTATCTGATGCTGCGTTTGGGCGAAGTCGGCGTGCCCACTCATTTCGTCCGCCGCCTCAATATGCGTGAACAATTGGTCCGCGAAGTCGAGATCATTCCGCTGGAGGTGGTGATCCGCAACGTCGCCGCCGGTTCACTCAGCCAACGTTTCGGCATCCCCGAGGGAACGCCTCTCCCCCGTTCGATCATCGAATATTATTACAAGTCCGACGAACTGAGCGATCCCATGGTCTCGGAAGAGCATGTCACCGCCTTCGGTTGGGCAACCGTGCAAGACCTTGACGATATCATGGCGTTGGCACTGCGCATCAACGACTTCCTGACGGGCTTGTTCCTGGGCGTGGGAATTCGTCTGGTCGATTTCAAGCTGGAATTCGGTAGACTCTATAATGGCGACGACATGCAGATCGTTCTGGCCGATGAAATCAGCCCGGACAATTGCCGCCTGTGGGATCTGAAATCCGGCGAAAAAATGGACAAAGACCGTTTCCGCCGCGATCTTGGCGGCGTTGAAGAAGCTTATCAAGAAGTGGCCCGCCGCCTGGGTATCCTGCCCGAAGGCGGGCCGCGCGATTTTAAAGGTCCGGAAACCGTTCAATAAGGGAGCCATCTCCGTGAAAGCCAAAGTCCATATCACACTCAAGTCCGGCGTTCTCGACCCTCAGGGCAAGGCGGTTCAGCACGCCCTGACCTCGCTTGGTTTCGCCGGGGTCAACGACGTTCGCCAAGGAAAGTTCATCGAACTGGACTTGGCCGAAAGCGATCCGGTCAAAGCGAAAGCCGTCGTCGAGCAAATGTGCAAAGGTCTGTTGGCCAACACCGTGATCGAAAACTACAAGGTCGATCTGGAAGGGTAACCGCCTTGGGCGGAACCGTGCTTTTGCCCGATTCCGCCCAAGCCCCCATGCCTCACGTCATCGTTCATACCCTCGCCGAGACCTGTGCGGCGATGCGGGCCGCCGCCGAGGCAGGACGCCCGCTGACCCTGCATTCGCCGCCGGGCGCGGCAAGGTCCATGGGAGCCGGCTATTTCCTGGCGATGATCGATATCGCGCGGCGACAAACCCCGGCAGCCCTCACCCTTGCCGTTCTCGACTGCGGCGCCGCACCTGGCCTGGCCCTCGCAGCGCTGAATGCTGGCGCACAGGCGGTACAACTCGACGCTGCGCCGATGGTGCTTGATAAAATCGCCGATATAGCCGCCCAATTGGGAGCCACCTTGCTCCGGAACCGGCCTGCCGACATCATCGATTTACGCAACCATACCGACCCACTGGCCGCGACACGCGCTTTTCTGACGCGCTGACCGTCATCGAACCGCCACAAAACGATTAAGATAGAGTCACGCCAAGCGGAGCCCTAACCGGCTTATAAAGCGCGTGCTCAACTATGCGATGGCGCCACCCAAATGGCGGGACCATCCGATGTGACGATACGCACCAACCTTTGACATGAGCGACCGGCTTGCCCTCGGGGGCTCGTCTCGCTGTTTTTCGACCGCATGGAGGACCGAAATGATGCCAACCGCCTGCAAATCATCCGCCGCGACGGTCATCGCACATCTGTTGCGGAGCTCACCTGTCCTTCCGCCGATTCGCCAAAGCGCCAAATGTGCCCCGGATCGCTTTGCCGGTCGTTCGGAGCCGATGCTCAGCGAACTGCTTGCGGACTCCGTTCTGGAACGTTTGATGGTTCGCGATCAGGTCTCCATGAACGACCTTCTCGCGCTGATCAGTGACGTGAGAACGGCGCTCCAACGGCGTTAGCCCGGTTCGTCCACCTTCGGAAGTTCCGCCAGAGCCTGGTCCAACGCCGCCTGATCGAACGGAATATCCTTAAGCTTCCCGGCGAAATAGTCGATGTAGGCCTGCATATCGAAATGGCCGTGCCCAGACAGACAGAACAGAATGGTCTCGCTTTTTCCTTCCGCCTTGCAACGCAACGCCTCGTCGATCGCCGCTTTCACCGCATGGCTCGACTCCGGTGCCGGCACGATCCCCTCGCTGCGGGCCAATTGCATGGCCGCAGCAAAGCATTCGGTTTGCGCATAGGCCCGCGGCTCGATCAAGCCTAATTCCAGAACATGGCTGACCAACGGCGCCATGCCATGATAGCGCAGGCCACCGGCATGGAACCCGGGCGGCACGAAAGACGACCCCAGGGTATGCATCTTCACCAGCGGCGTGAGATGTCCGGTATCCCCAAAATCATAAGCGTAGCGGCCCTTCGTCATGGTCGGACAGGACGTCGGCTCCACCGCGACGACACGAGCCCGACTGCGTCCCGCCAGTTTTTCACGCAAGTAGGGAAAAGCGATGCCTGCGAAATTGCTGCCGCCACCGGCACAGCCGATCACCACATCCGGTTCGGCACCGGCATCGGCCATCTGCAGCATCGCCTCTTCGCCGATCACCGTCTGATGAAGAAGCACATGGTTGAGAACCGAACCCAGGGCATATTTGGTGTCATCACGCTGCACCGCCATCTCGACCGCCTCGGAAATGGCAATGCCGAGCGAACCGTTGCTATCGGGAAACTTCTCAAGAATGGCCCGGCCTGACGCGGTCAGCGGCGATGGGCTGGGAATGCAGCGGGCGCCATAGGTCTCCATCAGGGCACGACGGTACGGCTTTTGATCAAAGCTCACTCTGACCATATAGACCTCGACCTCGATGCCAAACAACGAACCGGCGAAGGCCAAAGACGACCCCCACTGGCCCGCCCCCGTCTCCGTCGTCAGGCGCTTCACCCCTTCCTGTTGATTGTAAAAGGCTTGGGCAACCGACGTATTGGGCTTATGGCTGCCAGCCGGACTCACACCTTCATATTTGAAGAAAATCTTGGCCGGCGTATCGAGCGCCTGCTCCAATCGCCGCGCCCGGATCAAAGGCGACGGACGCCAAAGCTTGTAGATGTCGCGAACGGGCTCGGGAATCTCGATCCATCGTTCGGTCGATACTTCCTGGGCGATGACCGCCATGGGAAAGATCGGGGCCAAATCATCAGGTCCGATCGGCTTTCCGGTGGCCGGATGAAGCGGCGGCGGCGGCGGCTTCGGCAGATCGGCCACCAGATTATACCAAGCCTTGGGAATGCGGTCCTCACTCAACAGATATTTCACCGACTCACCCATGGCCTTTTTCCTTCACCGACAGTGACGACATTGAAATTGATGGTGTCCAATGTTCTAGCGCGAAGCGGGAAGAGAGGCCAAGATCGAAATCACACTTTTATCATTGCTCGAACAACCCACTCGCCCGCATAGTCCATCCATGTCCGAACAAAACGACATCAAGACTTCGGCCGACGGCTGGTTATCCTTTCTCGACAAACTGACGCTTTTGCGACAGGAAGCCGAACGTCGCGGATTGACAGAAATTGTCGAGACGACGAAGGAAACCGCTATCCTGGTTGCCGAGCGTTTGAAAAGCAGGACACACTAAAACCCCTATTTCTCATACCCATGTCGTTGGCACGGAGGAAAAAATGGCGACAGAGCAGGCGACGTTCGCGGCACGATGGGGTTCCATCGTGCAAGAACGGCAACGCACTCTGTCGCCATTTTTTCCCCGCCCGTCGGCTTTGCCGACAAACATTATTGAATCGCGCGCAAAGCGCGCGAGGGGTCGCCTTTTGGCGGTCAACCGTCAGCGTCGCGGCCCTCGCCAAGGCAGCCAGCCTTGGCGTTGGACCGCGACTTGCCGGATCGCCTCCCCAAAAGGCGATGCCAGCGGCATGACTATGAGAAATAGGGGTTAACCTTGCGCCCGCCCCCGCCCGCATCGTCATCCGAAATTCAGGTGGAGGACCTTGGTCCCCAGAAGTTCTCCTTGGCCGTGATCTTTGACGGACAGCGATTCGATTGTGGGACGTACATAAGCCGTGCCGCCGCCATGCAAGCCGGCCGCCTGTTCGTCGCCCGAAAAGAAGGCGAGCGCATCTCACAGGGCAAAAGACCGCGGAAGAAGAAGGATTAATCCTCACATCGCCGCGAGAATCGTCCTCAAAAACCGCCAAGCATGGTCAACCGAGGCAATCCACACCCGTTCGCCCGGCGCATGAGCGCCGTGAATGGTTGGACCGAAAGACACCGTGTCGATATCCGGATATTTGGCACCGATCACCCCGCATTCCAAACCGGCGTGGATCACCTGAACCTTCGCCTCCGCCTGGAACTCACGGGTGAAGATCTCGCGACACTGAGCCAGCAACGGCGAATGGGGATTTGGCATCCATCCCGGATATTCGCCGCGGACGGAAACCTGGCATCCCGCCAGCGTGAACAAGCAGGTTATTTCGTCAGCCAGCAGTTTTGTTCCTGACTCACGCAAGGAGCGCACCATCAGATTGGCCGAGAACACGCCCTCGGCCAGAGCGAAAACCCCCAAATTATTGGACGTCTCGACCACATTGTCGAAGACCGGGCTCATCCGCCGCACCCCGTGCGGCGCGGCTTGCAACGCCGACAGCAAATCTCTTTGATCCGCCAACCCAATCGTCGCCGTCGCGTGGGCCGGCTCAGAGACCAAAGTCACGCCCTCATCGACACCGGCCAACTCGCTCCGAAACAACGCCTGCTGTTCGGCAAGCTCTCGATCGATCGCCACGACATCGGGACGCGGCACGACAACGTCCGCCCAAGCTTCCCGTGGCAGAGCGTTGCGCGCGGTCCCGCCGGACAAGGCGGCCAAGCGCAGGTCGGTCGTCTTCTCCAACTGGCGCAGCAGGCGGATCAGCAATTTGTTGGCATTGCCACGCCCGAGATGGATGTCCACCCCGGAATGTCCGCCCGACAATCCCGCAACACGCAAGCGGCGCGCCTCGTATCCGGCCGGCACCGCCTCGGTCCGGCAATGACGACCGACAGCGACATCGCAACCACCGGCGCACCCCAGGTAAAACTCTCCCCACGCCTCGCTATCGAGGTTAAGCATCCGTGTCCCCGCCAGAACCCCGGCCGCCAGACCCCGCGCACCGCCCATCCCGGCCTCTTCGTCGACGGTCAGCAGCACTTCAAGGGCCGGATGCGTCAAAGACTCGTCTTCCAACGCGGCCAGCGCCAGGGCG
>DATNIV010000563.1:0-16749 GCA_035604255.1 Telmatospirillum sp.
GCCGATGGCACGTCCGGCGTCAGCCAACTCAGCGCGGCCGACAAGAAACCCAAAAAGCCCGTTCATGTGATGCGTTGGTAGTGAAACCCGCGGTTCTCCCCCTCATCCTCTGTATGCTCGCCCTGGCGTCCCCAAGCGGCGCCAAACCGCCTCTCGATTATCACGAACCACCGCCGGACCCCCCGCAAGCGGGGAAAGTCGGACAACCGGACGACGGACATCTGAAGGGAACCGTTCCCGATCGCTTGATCGCACCCGCTCCCTTCCAAAATTTGCCTTCGATCGATGAATCGCCATGGGTCATCACCGCCATCAGCGATAAGCCCTATTGGACGGTCGGCAAGCCCGATCCCGTCCTGACACAGGCGTGCCGGTTAGGCGACTTTGGCAGTTTGCCGCTCAATCGCATGGTTGTCCGTTTCAATGGCGAGGAAGGCCGCGGACTGTTGCAGGTGGTGCCCCCCACCCACCGGCATCTTCTCATCGACGGCCGCAAGTTCAGCCGGGCGAATGAAACCTATTATTTTCTCAACAGCGGCTTGGCCACTTGCGAGGTTTGGTTTACCGGAAAGGGCACCCCGCGTCGCTTCGCCGCCAATCAAACGACGTCGCTTCCGCCTCCGAACCCCAAGGCGCTGGCCAAAAAGAAGGCCATGATCAACAGCTGGCCGAAGGAATGATGATAATTCCTTTGGCCGAAATCGAAAACGCCAGAGGGCGATATTATACGACGGCCCCTTCGCCGACGGACAGCCGGACGTTCGTGAACTGCTGGCGGGCCCGCTCCAGCGCCGGAGCCATTTGCGCGACCAGCTGTTCGACATTGCCCCCGCCCTCTCCCGTCAGGGACTGTTCGATCGCAACACACAGAGAAGCGAACGCCACAGCGCCGATACCTTTGGCGCCCCCCCCCGCATGATGCGCCGTCCGCCGCGCCGTTTCGCTGTCGCTTCGGGCCAGGGCGTCCCGCAGTTGTTCGATGTCGTTCGCGGCGCTGACAAAAAACTGATCGAGCAAAGCGACCGCATCCTCGCTGAACCCCCCGAAAGCCTCGGTCAATCGGGACGGATCGATCTCCTGGATGGTCCCAGGTTCGGCCGGCGAACCATCGGGACTCGTAGCGACCTCTTCCGTCGCCACCGTTACCGGCAATGATGCCGGCGGCGGCGCCGGGCGGCGCAAGGCCGCAGCCGTTGGCAGCCATCTTTGCACGGTCGCGTCCAACAGATCGATAGAGACCGGTTTGCTCAAATAATCGTCCATCCCGACGTCGAAACAATATTGGGCCGCTCCGGCCAAAGCGTCACCCGTCAAAGCGATGATCGGCAGGCGGGCGCCGGTCTTGCTCTCCTCGGCACGAATGCGTGTGGTCAACTCGTAACCATCCATTTCCGGCATGTGACAATCGGCAATCAACAGCCCATAGGGCTTCCGCCCCAATTTGTCGATCGCGTCGAAACCATTCGCCGCCATGTCGATGACATAACCCAGCCGGCTCATCAATTTGTGCATCACCAACTGGTTGGTCGGATTGTCTTCGGCCACCAAGATCAGTGCGCCGGCAACCGTAGCCTCCTCGATGGAGGGCTTCACCCAATCGAATCGGGTCACATCGCGCGCTTCGCCGGACGCGACATCAACGCGCGCCGACCGACGACCGACAACCGCCGCCAACGTGTTGACCAAATTCTCTCGGCGAACCGGTTTGGTAAGCGTGCGGACAAACCCGCGACGGACGGCCTCGGGACGGGTGGACCGTTGGGAGCGAGACGCCACCAAAATCGGCCGCACGCCTCCGAATGCCGGGTCATGCAGCAATTGGCTTCCCAGGTCCAAAGTGGCCCCATCACCGAATTCGCTGTCGATCAAAGCGAAATCATAGGCGTTACCGGTCTCGGCGGCCGACCGGCATTCCGTGAGCACGGCCAATACGCTCGAAACGCCCTTGGTCGCTGCGCCGTGGAACCCCAGATAACGCTGCCAAATGCGCGCCACGTCCCAATCGTCGGACACGACCAAGACGCGGAGATCCGCCAACTGACGATCTTCCGTCACCGGCCGTTGTTCGGCCAATTGACACGGAATCGTCACCCAAAACGTCGCTCCGTGGCCCGGCGTCGGACGCATCCCGATGTCGCCCCCCATCAGCTCAACCAGACGGCGGCAAATCGAGAGGCCAAGCCCCGTCCCGCCGAAACGACGCGCCGTCGAGCTGTCAGCCTGTTCGAAGGGCTGGAACAACCGTTTCTGCTGCTCCTCGCTGATTCCGATGCCGGTATCGACGACCGAAAAACGCAACAAGGCACCGTCTTGTCGGAGTTCGGCGCCGGCTTCCACCAGGATATGCCCGCTCTCGGTGAATTTGACCGCATTGCCGATCATATTGAGCAGGATCTGACGCAGCCGAACTTGGTCGCCGATGTAATGATCCGCAGCCAAAGGATCGACAAAGGCCGCGAGCTTGAGGCGTTTTTCCTCGGCCCGCGGCATGAGAAGTTCCGTTGCCTCCTCAACCAGGGTAACAAGAGAAAACGGGCTGTGTTCCAGCTCCATCTTGCCCGCCTCGATCTTCGAAAAATCGAGGATATCGTTGATGATGGTGAGCAAGGCGCTGGACGATTCGAGAATGACCGAGGCCATTCCCATTTGCTCCTGATCCAGCTCGGTTTGATGTAAGAGCTTGGCCATGGTCATCACGCCATTCATCGGCGTGCGAATCTCATGGCTCATGGCGGCCAGGAATTGTGATTTGGCCTGCGTCGCCGCCTCCGCCTGTTCCTTGGCGGCGAACAAAGCGGTGGTCCGTTCGTCGACCATCCGTTCGAGTTTGACCGTGGTGACAAACAGCCGTTCCTGACGTTTGCCCATGCTCCAGGTGAAAATCGACACCAGGATGCAGACCGCCGCGGCGCCGATGACGTAATAGTTGGCCACCATATGCAACTCGTTAGCCGCTTCGGTGGCCCGCTCGTTGGCCTTTTCGGTGGAAACCGTGATGATTGTCGAGAGCTGCGCCGACATGCGGTCGATATGCTGATTAAACGGCGTGATAAAAGCGACGGCGCTCGGAAAATCGATTTCCAGCATCGAACCGACCCAAAGGATCGCCCCTTTGTAGAGCTCCAAATTCCGGATGAATTGGTCGATCGAGACCTGTTTGGCCGCCGCCGGTTCGCTCTCGCTATAGTCTCTGAGATCGACAATGATCTTGTCGATACGCGCGCCGAAGGCATCGACCTGATCCCGCAGATCGGGAATTTTCTCCCGCGCCGCCACCAGAGTCATCAATCGGTAGATCTCGGCATTGGTCGCCTGCAACCGGCTATTGATCTGAGCCAACCGGGAAATACTCTCCAGATCGGTCTCGACCACCGCCCGCACGATGGTTTCCTGGTTGTGTAATGCCGACGTGCCGACCTGAAACAGAAATCCGACGAACAGCAGCACGATGACCGGCAACAATCCGACCCTGAGGGCGAACCGCAGATGCCGCCGCCACGATGAAGCATCGACGGGATGGCCGTCCTCATCCCGCCTCGGCACTCCGTTCCGGCGCTCCATTGGCAGCCCGGCGTTTTCCCTGTGTGCAGCGTCCATCCGCCCTCAATAGCTGACCGTCACCGAGAGATAATAGCTCGTCTCCATTCGCTGCGGCAGCGAGTCTTGATAAGGCCAAAGATTCTCCGCAGCCAATTCGACCCGAAGATTGTCCCTGGCTTGCCAACCGATATGCGGCGACAAAATATAATGGCTTTTAACCCAACCGACGGCGGCCGTCGGCGGCGTCCCCGGCGTTATCACCACACCCTTGGTCGCCGAAACATAAGACCCATAAAGATCGGCATCCCAACCATTCAAAGCGTAACCGACGTTCAGATTGATCTTATGCTCGGGAAACGCGTCGCGGAGGCCGCCATCCGAATGTTCATGCAGGCGATCGAAGGTGTAATTCCCGCCCCAGGTCCAGCCGTCCCGAACTTTGTGCCGCAAATCCAATTCCACGCCATTGCTGACCCAGCCCGGCACCATCGTCTCCAAAATGGCCGTGACCCTCTTGCCTGTCACCAGATTGGCCGTACCAATAGATTTCGTCGTTATGTCGTGGAAGGCCGCGACCCGGGCGGTCGCGTCCACGGCGTCGATATGATGATCCCAACCGATCCGGTAGTCATAAACGACCGACGTCGCCAAATCGGGGTTTTCGTAATAGTTGAGACCATTGGGCGATCCGGAATATTGCGGCAGATAATGCTGCAATATCCCGAAATTGGCCAAAGACGGCAATTTGACACCTCGGGCGAAAGACAGCCGCACGCTGTCGTCCGCAGTGACTTTGCCAATCAGAGCGGAGTTGGCGCTGACACCTTCGAGACTCCGATCGAAAGCGTCGTTGCTGAATATGTCTTGCCGCGCGCCCACCCCACTGCGCCCCAATTTGAAATAGTCGTAACGCGCGGAATTGACCATCGAGAACCGCGGGGACCACTGATGGTCCCACATGGCGGAAGCCGCCGACAAATCGCCGGTCACGGTACCGCCTTGCAGAACGGCCGACGTCATGGCGTTTCGACGGGCCTCGAGACCAAAACGCAAGCTGTCGTCCGTACCGACCTTGAGCAAATCGGACAGTTGACCGACCAAAGCACCATCACTGTTGTGCGAGGAGCCGACAGGCTGTGCCTCCACCCAAGGCATATCGACCACCGTGTAATAAACCGTGCCGTCCAGCCTGCCGATCGCCGATTCGGTACTATAGCTGCCCTTGATCGAATCGGTGACGACACGCGCATCGAAAAAAGTGTTGGAGGCGATCGTTCGCGCCGACACATCCGTGTGCGACGCTTCAAGCCGCGCTCTGCCGTCGCCGGGCAAATTGGCGGCGGCATCAAGAGAAACCGAACGGCGATTCGGATCCTTGGCATAAGCCGTATTGGTGGACGTCTTGGTGACCATCCCGGTGTCCTGCGCGTGATCGGTCCCAGCCGTAAGACGCACACCCGCCTCCCCGCCCAGCGGCTGTGTCACGCTGGCCGTGAGATCGCGCCTCGCCTGATTGCCGAGTCTTGCGGTCAGCGAATTCACCGGATCCGCGATGGGATCGAAAGTTACGATATTGACCACGCCATCAACGGCGTTGAATCCATAAAGCGCGCTTTGCGACCCTTTGATCACTTCGATTTGACGGATTTCCGCCATTTCCACCGCCAAGGTCGGCCAGAGCACCTCACCGAAGCCGTCGTAATAGACTTGGCGGCCATTGATCAGAACCATGATCCGGCTGGTCAAAGGCCTGATATATCCCCCGATTCCCAAATCGGCCATGCCGGACGAGCCGTGAACGACATCGATTCCGGCCAAGCGGCCAAGCAGTGACGGAATATCGCGCGCCCCTGAGCGCTTGATGTCCTCGGCGGTGATAAGCTCCATGAGAATCGGCGTGTCGGAAACCCGTTCCGGCTTGCCCGTCGCACTGCTCGTCACCGGCTCGCCGAACAAGGCTTCATATTGGCCGTAATCAAGCCCCTGAGCCCAAGCGGCGTCCGCCGACAACCGCAGCCAAGGCAGGGCGACAAGAAGCAGCAACGAGGTTCGCCGCATTCTCAGTTTTCCGTTACCATCATCCGGAAGGCCTCGCTGAACTCTATTCCGCAAGACAGAGCCGCCTGCTGGCTAATGACCACCTCGACTCGCGGCGTGCCGACCACGCCAACTGTGCATTTTCCGGCGCGCACGCAAGAGAGATCGGCTGAAATGGTCAAGGTCTGGTTCCGCCGCGCATAGTCGAAGATTCGACCGTAATGCCTTTCCATGCCAGCGGCAATAAAACCGATCTGAAAAGTTGGATTCTCATCCAACTGACGGACGTCAACGAGAACGGGGACCAGTTCGTCCTTGCTTGCGGCGCTGTTGCTGCTCAGCCAGTTCGAAAGGGACAGAGCATCGTCGACCGACACCTTGACCTGCGGATCGTAAATGAGTGCGAGCGGACTCTTGCCATGTGGTGGCTTGCTCATAAAGTCGACAACGCGAATCCCGACCTGCAGCTCGTTCAAGGTCGTCGCCCTGCCGGAACCGGGCAGGATCGCCAATATCAGCAACAGCATTCCGACCGCAAGGGCGCGGAGCATTCAGTGTCTTCCGAGTGATCGTAAGCGGTAGCAGCAGGCCTAGATTGGCCGCATTTGTGAATATAGTCAATAATTTGACGGGTAATCAGCGAAAATTACAGGATTTTAGCCGTTTTTATGGATATCGCAATCTTGAAATATTGTAATAAATTTTATAATTCTCCTCCCTTTGCGACTGCATCGCGTGAGGGATTCTCGCGCGCAGCCCTTCGCCAACTACCCACACGCAATTTATGGTTGAACGATTGCCCCCGGCAATTCTAACTGGCAGTCGGTCATCCCCTTTTACGCGAGGAGAGGTTCGAATGATCATCGCCGAGATTCTGCAAAAAAAAGGCAGTACGGTCACATCTGTCGCCCGGACGGCAAGCATCACCCAAGCCGTCGCCCTGCTGGCCGAACATAAGATTGGCGCCTTGGTGGTCCGCGACCAGACTGAAGGCGCGGCCGGCATCTTCACCGAACGCGACGTCGTGCGCGTCCTCGACGCCTTGGGAGCGGCAGCCCTTTCCCAACCAGTGTCCTCGGCGATGACGCCCGATCCGATCACCTGTTCCAGAACGGACAAGGTGAGCGACGTTCTGGCGACCATGTCACGCTTGCATTTCCGCCATATGCCGGTCCTTGAGAACGGTGCCGTCGTGGGAGTCGTCAGCATTCGCGATCTGGTGCTCGAACGCCTGGAAAGGGTGGAAACCGAAGCGGAAGCAATCCGCGCCTATGTGGCCGGGGGTTAATACACGAGAGAAACAATCTGTTACCAATTCAACGCCTCTTCGTCATATGGCTGAAAGACGGCTAGGTTATCTTGGCCAGATCGCTCATCTTTCAGGTTGTAACTTGGCTTTGACCTTATTTCTTCCCGGAAAATAAAGCGTCAGGCCATGAGACAAAGGCAATAGCATGTCCGTTCGAAAATTCTTGATGGTCTCCGTGTTTTCCCTGTTCTCCGCGACAACCGCCTTCGCCCAAGGTGCGCCGGCCAATCCACCGCCCGGTGACCCATCCCTGGGACAACCTCCGGCGGGCCGTCCGGACATGATGCGTCGTGAGGAAGATCCCGTCTTACGGCACAAGACGTTTTGCAGCGATCACTATGCGCACGACGTCGCGCGCCTCGCCTATTTGGAAGCAAAGCTGGATTTGACCGAAAAGCAGCGATCCGCTTGGGTCAAATGGCAGCAGTGGCAAGTGGACGGTGCCGACAAGGAGCGGGCGGCATGCCTCTCCGAGGCGCCGAAATCAACTGGAATGCCGTCGTTCCTGGACCATGAGGCGCAGCTTGAAAAGGCGCTCACGATCAAATTACAGAACCTGCAATCTTCCCGTCCGGCTCTCGAAGCGTTATACGAAAGCCTGACACCGGCTCAACGGTCGGTTTTCGATCGCCCCCCGCACGGAGATCACTTTGCGCCACCGCATGGAGCACCTCTCGATCACCCCGGATCGATTCCGCCCGCGCGTTAAACTCTTCTCGCGTCACCGGGTACAAATGGCAACAGCGCTCTGTCTCGCAGCCGTCACTCTTGGCGGCTGCTTTGGCGGCCGGTCCGGGCCGCCGGAACGAGCGCCGGCTGTCCGCATCCAGTTCAGTCCCAACGCCGAACCGTTGAGCGGCGGTCCGCTTGGCCAGCCAAAATGCGAAGACGCATTGTCCGGCTGGTTCGACAGGGTCGATGCCAATCATGACGGGACGATTGACCGCGACGAGTTCCTTGCCGATGCTCGCCTTCAGTTCAATCGCATGGATCGGCATCACGCGGGTTATGTCACCGCCGCCGATCTTTCGGAGTTTCGCGCCCCCTATGAACCGCCACAGGCTGCCGAGGGCCCGGCGGACGGTCAATACGGAGACCAGCGCGCTTCCGATGGCTCCAGCGGGCGACGATCCTCACAAGGAGGCGTTGGCGGGATGTTCGGCGGGCGCAGTTCCCAACAACGCGGACTCAGCGTCGACACGAGAGCCGACCCGGTGATGTCGGCCGACAAGACCTTGAGCTTCAAGGTGACGTCCGAGGAGTTCATCGCCCAGGCCAATGATCTGTTCAACGGCCTCGATCATAACCATGATGGCCGCCTGACACGGGACACCGTCCTTGGAAGTTGTGTTAAGGTTAAATAGGTTTAAATAGCCCTCCGAAGCCGGGCGGGTTGTTATATATAGCCCTCGCCGGGCGCCGGCCTCCGCCGGCTTGGCTTCCTCGCTTTTGCCTTCGCTGGCGCTGCGGCAACGCTGCGGCAACGCTGCGGCGCGCTCAACGCGCTAGTCACCGGCTAGGCCGGTTCCGGTCGGGTTACTACAAACAACGGTGGATATTGGGAATGGAACGAGGCATCGCCTCGTGACTAGGCCGTTGAGGCCGCCGCAGCGTTGCCGCAGCGCAGCGGAGGCAAAAGCGAGGAAAGCCAAGGGCGCGGATGCGCCCGCCCGGCGCTTGAGGGCTATTTAAAACCAAAGCCCTCAGCCATAGAGGGCTTTGGCGCGGCGTTCGAACGCCGCCATGATCCGCCGCTCGACGCCGTGATGACCAAGTGCCGCGATCGTCGCCACCATGCTCGACCGGAATTCGGCCGAAAACCGGCACAGCAACTGGCAGCCTTGCTCCAACGGCGCGAACTGCCACGAGAGACGGAAGGATTTCCACGGCCCATCGGTCGAGGTAATTTCCAATCCATCGGGCGCATTCAGTTCGGCATGACTGATAAACCTGTGACGCACCGGGCCAAGGGCAAACACATTGTCGACCCGCCAAAGATTGTCGTTGCGTTCGATGATGCGCGTTGCAACGCAGCCTGGCACAAAGAACGGGTAGCTTTCGATATCGGAGGCCAACGCAAACAATTGCGCCGGCGTGTAGTTTGGAAATGCCAACTCCCAACCGCCGACCAACGGCCCCCCTGCCGGTGCTTTATGATCCATGGATTCCTCTATTCCAATCCCACGCCAAGATGGCGTTCGCCCCACCTTGGCGAGGATGGGGCATTTATTCAGGAAATACCTTTCTCTTTCAAATAAGGGGCATATTTCTTGTCGCTTTTGCGAATATGCTCGATCATCCACTTGTTAATAAACCCAATCATCTCCAGCAACTGAGCGGATGATGTGCCAGATTTATATTTATTATTAAAGTCATTAATCTGTGAAATCAGATAATCGTGCTCTTTCTTATGTTCCTCATGATCGGGATAAGATGTCTCTTCAAAAATAGTCTCTTCCCGTTCAAAATGTTGCTTGGTGTAAATGATGAGGCTGTTCAGAAAATCATCGATAACCGGCTTTTCGTTTCCTTGGATCATCGAGTCATAAAGATAGTTCGCCAAACTGAAAAGCTTCCGATGATCAGCGTCCACGGCGGCCACGCCGATCGTCAGATCCTCACTCCATGCAACCAGTGACATTTCCACACCTACTTTCCGGCAAAAGTTCCCTTGACCGCTTGGCGCAGAGCATTCGCACCCAGCTTTTATGATTCAGCTTAAGGCCCCCGACCGCATCCCGCAGGCGTTGTAAACCCACTCGGACATATAGGCCTGAACAAATTTTCGTTCCAGACCTCATCGTTAAGATAAAATAGCTCGTGACCACGCGTCACACAATTGATACCGATTGAAAGTGTCACGCCGTCGATTGGGGTGATAAAAGCCCTACAATTCATCTGGAAATAGCCCGGCTATTTTTCGATCACCATCAGTTGATGCGGAATCTTTCAATGTTCTCTCGGTTATCAGTGCATCACATCGCGGCGGGCCTCGCGATCATTGCCGCGGCAGCGCTCCTCGCCTTCCCGCAGTTCCCCGCCTCCGAGAACCATGCCTTGGCTCTGTCGGTAGCGGCCATCGGACTTTGGGCGACAAGTGCCATCCCCGAGTATGTGACGGCCATCGCCTTCTTCACATTGGCGATGCTGTTCAAGGTTGGCGCGCCGGGCGTGATCTTCGGCGGCTTCGAATCGGCGGCCTGGTGGTTGATTTTCGGTGGTCTGGTGATGGGAGTCGCCGTGAAATCCACTGGCCTCGGCGAACGCATCGCGCGACGCCTGGCGCGCGGCTTCGGCGGCAGCTACTGGGGAGTCATCACCGGTGTCACGGTGGTTGGCTTGACCTTGGGATTCATCATGCCGTCATCGATGGGCCGCGCCGTCCTCTTGATGCCGATCGCACTCAGTCTCGCCGAACGATTTGGCTTTGACCCCGGATCCAAAGGCCACACCGGTGTGGTGCTGGCGGCCGCCTTCGGCTGCCATGTCCCGACGTTCTCGGTTCTGCCGGCCAATGTGCCCAACATGGTCCTCGTTGGTGCCGCGGAAACCGCCTATCACTATGTCCCCACCTACGGAACCTATCTGCTGCTGCATTTTCCCGTCCTCGGTTTCTTGAAGACGGCGATCATGATCCCCCTGATCGTATGGCTCTATCCCGACCGGCCCCAACCGGTCAGCGCCGACACAAAAACACCGATGCGGGGACAGGAGCGCTGGTTGGCGGTTCTGCTGATCGTCGCGCTGGCCTTCTGGGTGACCGATTCGTTCCATCACGTCAGCCCGGCCTGGATCAGCATGGCCGCCGCTCTCCTGCTGCTCACCCCCGGAATCGGCCTCATCGGACGCAAGGCGTTCGGCGAACAGATCAATTATGGCTCGTTGTTCTATGTCGCCGGCGTCATGGGATTGGGCGCACTGGTCGACAAATCGGGCCTGGGCAGCCGCTTGGCTGCTGTCATCCTCCAAATCCTGCCGCTCGCCCCCAATCAGCCGATGACGAACTTCGCCAGTTTATCGGCCGTCAGCACAGTGGTGGGATTGGCCACCACCCTGCCCGGGGTTCCGGCCGTCCTCACGCCGTTGGCCGAACAGATGGCGCATGCCTCCGGCTTGCCGCTCGACGCGGTGTTGATGAGTCAGGTACTCGGATTTTCCAATCCGCTATTGCCCTATGAGTCGGCCCCCTTGGTGGTGGCCATGCAATTGGGCGGCGAACGCATGGGACCGGCGCAGATCCTGTGCCTTCTGCTGGCCGCCGCCACCGTCGTCATCCTGCTCCCGCTCGACTTCCTGTGGTGGCGGCTGTTGGGGTGGATTTAACGCTAAAAAGCTGCGCCATAATAACCGCTATTCTTTCGTCATTCCCGCGAAAGCGGGAATCCAGACGGCGGTATGGATTCCCGCTTTCGCGGGAATGACGAGGTGATTCGTTTATTTCTGCGGAACGCTTGATTCAAGACCGTTCCCAGAACAGCTTGGTGCCGAATCCGAAGGAATTATCGGTGTATTTCATCGCCTCCAGACGAATCGACCACAGAGGCGCGGCATGGACTCTGGCGAGTGGAAATCTCTTGTAATAGAGCGAACGGCCCTTTTTTTCCGGCTCTCCGTCGAGCAGCAGAGCCGTTCCGGAAAACTGCAATCCTCTGATCTTGGCGACATTGACCTGTTGGGAGGAAACCGTTCCCGCCACCTGATTGTTGTTTTGCATCTCCGCGCCATGCCGGGTCTCAAGGCTGGTCAGGACAAAGAACTCCATCGTGTCTTTGTCGAAGGCATAGAAGCAACTCGCCGCCCAGGGGATCGCGTTTTGCTCCGTACACACGGTCAAAATGTTGTTGGCTTTGATATAGGAAACGATCTTGTCCACATCACTCATATTTGCATACCGACTGCAGCCGTCCCGCCCAAGCGCGGGCCTTCACCCTCAGCAATAATATATTTCGAGCGGAAAGCTGAACCGTTTAATGAAAATCGCGCGATGACACGGTGATGTCTCCACCGCCCAAGCGGCGCAAGGCGGCGCTGAAATCGCCGATTTTCTCCGCCACCACATGAATGACCTCGCCTTGGCGCTGGAGACGGCCATCGACCCGCAGAAGGCTGGCCGTCAGCACAATGTGACGGAATTGTTCGAACAGAGCCGGCCAAACGACGACATTGGCGACCCCGGTTTCATCTTCGAGGGTGAGAAAGAGGACGCCCTTGCCACTCCCGGGACGCTGACGCACCAGCACCAGCCCGGCCACCGACACCTGTCCGGCAGGACGTTGCCGCAACCGCGCGGACGGCAGAATGCCCAGACGATCGAAGCTCTGGCGCAACAAGGCCACGGGATGCGCCTTCAGCGACAGCCGCAGATGGGCGTAATCCTGGGCCACCGCCTCGCCGAGGCTCATGGCCGGCAGGACGACCGGCGGTCCCGACGCCGGCGCCTCGACCCCGGCGATGGCGAACAAGGGGGGTGGCGGCGTGGTCAAAGCGCGGATCGCCCATAAGGCTTCCCTGCGCGCCAGACCAAGGGACGCAAAGGCATCGGCATCGGCCAGAGCCTCCAGGGCCGGCCGCCCGAGACCGGCGCGGCGCCAGAGCGCGTGGGGAGTCTCGTAACCCGCCCCGCGCGCCGCCACCAACGCGTCGACCTGCCCCCGCGCCAAGCCGGACACTTGGCGGAATCCAAGACGCAAAGCAGCGCCTTCCAGCGTGCAATCCCACTGGCTGGCATTGACGTCGACCGGATGCACCGGGACTCCATGCTCGCGGGCGTCGCGGACGATTTGCGCCGGAGCGTAGAATCCCATCGGCTGGCTGTTCAGCAGGGCACAGGCGAACACCGCCGGATGGTGGCATTTCAGCCAAGCCGAAACATAGGTCAGATGGGCGAAGCTGGCGGCATGACTTTCCGGAAAGCCATAGTCGCCAAAGCCTTCGATCTGCCGGAACAGTCGTTCGGCGAACGGCCGGTCATAGCCGCGCGTCACCATTCCCTCGATCAATTTGGTCCGGAAGGCCTCGACCTTGCCGGTATGACGAAAGCTCGCCATGGCCCGGCGCAACTGATCGGCTTCGGCGGGGGTGAAACCGCCGGCGACGATCGACAGGCGCATCGCCTGCTCCTGGAACAAGGGCACGCCTAAGGTCTTGTGAAGCACCGCTTGCAATTCCGGCGACGGATAGTCGACCTTTTCCTTGCCCTCGCGCCGCCGCAGATAGGGATGAACCATGTCGCCCTGGATCGGTCCGGGACGCACGATCGCCACCTCGATCACCAGATCGTAGAAACAGTTCGGTTTGAGCCGGGGCAGCATGCTCATCTGCGCCCGGCTTTCCACCTGAAAGACGCCGTTGGCGTCGGCCCGGCTCAACATGGCATAGACGGCGGGATCCTCACGCGGCACCGAGGCCAGTCCAAGATCGACATCCCGGTGCCGCCGCAGCAAACCGAAGGCCTTGCGGAGACAACTCAGCATGCCGAGCGCCAGCACATCGACCTTGAGCAGACCCAACTGATCGAGATCATCCTTGTCCCATTCGATGACGGTGCGGTCCTCCATCGCGGCGTTTTCGATGGGAACCAGTTCGTCCAGCCGCCCTTTGGTCATGACGAAGCCGCCGACATGTTGCGACAGATGGCGCGGAAAGCCGATCAATTCGCCGGCCAAGGACAGCACCCGCGCCAAGACGGGATTGGCCGGATCGAGAGTCAATTCGCGCAGCCGTTCGGCGGTGAGCGCCTTGCTTTTGGCCACGGCGTCCACCACATCCTCGGGCAGGCCCATGACCTTGCCGACATCGCGCAAGGCCGAACGAGTCCGGTAATGGATCACCGTGGCGGTCAGACCGGCGCGGTCACGGCCATATTTGGCATAGATGTACTGGAT
Source organism: Telmatospirillum sp. (assembly GCA_035604255.1). Classification (GTDB taxonomy): domain Bacteria; phylum Pseudomonadota; class Alphaproteobacteria; order Rhodospirillales; family Magnetospirillaceae; genus Telmatospirillum. Next base: position 13,771 of record DATNIV010000563.1, read on the forward strand.
CACCTCTTCTCGCCGCTCATGTTCGAAATCGACATCGATGTCGGGCGGCTCGTCACGGGCGGCGCTGATGAAGCGTTCGAACAGCAGATCGAACTGGGCGGGATCGACGGCGGTGATGCCTAGGCAATAGCAGACCGCCGAATTGGCCGCCGAACCGCGCCCCTGGCACAGGATGCCGCGGCTTTCGGCAAAGCGCACGAGATCATGGACGGTGAGGAAATAGGGCGCATAGGCGAGTTGCCCGATCAAGGCCAGTTCATGGTCAATCGCTTGGCGCACCGTGTCGGGCGGGCCATCGGGATAGCGCCGGGTCAGGCCTTCCGCGACCAGATGCTCCAGCACATCCTGAGGAGAGTGGCCGTCGGAGGTTTCGGTCGGATAGTCGTAACGCAGTTCGTCAAGACTGAACCGGCATCGTTCGACGATCTCCCCCGTCCGGGCGATGGCATCGGGATGATCGGCGAACAACCGGGCCATCTCCGCCGGCGCTTTCAGATATCGTTCGGCATGGGGCGCCAGCCGCCAGCCGGCCTCGAAGATGGTGGACCCATGTCGGATGCAGCACAGCACGTCCTGCAACGGCCGGCGAAAGGGCGCGTGATAGAGGACATCGTTGGTCGCCACCAATGGCGTGCCGGCCGCCGCGGCCAGGGCGTCCAGCCGCATCAGGCGACGCGCGTCGTCGGCCAGAAAGCGCCGCTGCGCCGCCAGATAGCACCGGCCGGCCAAAGCCCGGCCCCATGCGGCCAAATCATCGGCGAAAACCCGGTCGAGACGCGCCGGCGGCAACAACACCAGAATCTGCCCCTCGCTCCAGGCCAGCAAGTCGTCCCGACCGATTTGGCACTGCCCTTTTTCGGCCCGCCGTTTGCCCAAGGTCAGCAGGCGCGTCAAGCGACCATAGGCGGCCCGATCGGTGGGAAAGCACAGGCAAGACGCCCCATCGGTCAGGTCCAATCGAGCGCCGATCACCAAACGGATCCCGGCTTGGCAGGCGGCGACATGGGCGCGCACCACGCCAGCCAGACTGTTGCGATCGGTCACGGCAACGGCCGTCAACCCCAGCGCCGCCGCCGTCACCACCAGTTCGTCGGGATGCGAGGCGCCTTCCAGAAAGGTGAAATTGCTGGTGATCTGCAGTTCGGCATAGCGAATGGTCACGGAAAAATTCCATGCAGGAACCAGCGCGGCGAGGTCTCGTTGTCGCAGGGCTCTTCCCGATAGAGCCAGAAGCGCCGGCCGGCCTCGTCCTCGACGCGGTAGTAATCGCGATCGGCTTGCCGCTGGCGCCACCATTCGGCCGACAGACGTTCGGGGCCCTCGGCATGAGTGATCCGGTGAATTTGCCGGCGCCAGCGAAACATCAGCGGCGGCGCATCGGGTAGCGGCGCCACCGCCTCCACCGTTTCCGGACAATCAAAAAGCCGCAAGGGGCGACAGTCCTCCGGCCACACCGCGCCGGTTGCCGCCGCACCCGGACCGACGCGCCGAACCGCCCGTTCCGGCAGATGGCTTTGACGCAAGGCATATCGATGAACCCGGCCAAACCCCAAGCGATTCTCCAACCGATCGATCGTTCGGGTGAGCGCATCGCCGCTTTTCGGCACCGAACCGTCGGCCAGATGAGTCTGCCGAACCGTCACTGTCTCCACGTCGAGGGCCGACAGACGCAGCATTTCAATACCGAACCCGGCATCGAGTCGCCTTAAGGGGTCGTCCAGCAGATGGAACAAATGCCGGGGATCGCGGGTCGGTCGACTGGTTCCGACGACCAGATGCTGAACCGTGGCATCGAGCCGAAAGGCCGCCACATCGAGACGCCGCAGACCGAGGTCTCGGAGTTGCAAATCGGCGCACAAGCGAGCCAGCAGGTCGCGGATTCCCGCCGCCATATCTTCGGCGCGGACGATCGGTTCGGCGAAGGCGCGTTCGGCCCGATGTGCCGCCACCGGTCGGCGCGGCGCGATGGGTTCGTCCTCGCGACCATGGGCCTGATCGAGGCGATGAAGAACGACCTCCCCGAAACGCGCCGTCAGACCGGCCCGCGGCACAGTGTCGAGATCGCCAATGGTCCGAAGCCCCATCCGTCCCAGGCCGGCCACGATGGCGGCCGGCAGACGCAACGCACGAATCGCCAGTCCCGACAAAATCTGCCGCTGCCCACCGGACGGCAGGCAAGGATGATCGATATCGCCGAAGCGGGCCCAGGCCCAAGCGGCGCCGGGCGTATCGGCGATGCCGGCCCGCGCACGCACCCCCTGACGACCGAGCCGGGTCAGAAGATCGCCGAGCAGCGCTTTTTCGCCGCCCCACAAATGCGCGCAACCGGTGATATCAAGCCATAACCCGCCGCACCCAGTTCCGTTTCCGTCATCGACGGCGCACCAGGGGGTATAGCGAAGGCACCAATCGGCCAGACGCTCAAGCCGGTCCGTTGCCTGCGAGGGCAACCAGACGGAAACGATGCGTTTCATCATGCCACTCCACCAACCACGTCGCCACCACACCCGCCTCACCCACGCCACGTCCCCGGCAATGCGACAGTGTCACTTGCCAGCGCCAAGCCCAATCGCCACTCCTCGACACGACCGAAGGCGCCGAGGCGATTCGCCAGCGCGTCAACGCCGCGGAACTGCCGGCTCCCCGATTCAACACCAAGACCGTGACGCCCGAATCGCGAGCGGCCAATTGCAACCTTCGGGCAGCGGTCAGATCGAGATCCCACGCCTCGCCCACCACAGCGGCCAAGCCGGGACATCGCGCCCCCTCCTCCATCGCCCACTGCGGGCGCACACCCCGGCCGGGACGCGCCACCATCAAGCGATCGGCCGGCAAACCCAGGGCGGCAAGACCGGGGGCGTAAAGATCGTCGCGATCGGCGACCCACAGCACCGGCTTGTCTTGCCCGATCGCCAGACGCCCGAGCAGAACGACGACAAACCCCCCCGCCGCCCCGTCATCCCCCGTCGCCGCCACCTC
>DATNIV010000564.1:0-2927 GCA_035604255.1 Telmatospirillum sp.
CAAAGAACGAACCTTCCAATTTGTATAAAAAAGCGCTTCCCCTGAAGCAGGTTCAAGCCGCATCCCGCCCTGGGAAAGAGCAAGGCCGTTCGATAGGGGGGCATAAGTTCAAAGTTGGGCAGTCCCTATTATTCTCGCCCAGCATTTTCGAGGCCGCGACGCGAAAAGGCCTGTTTCGCGTCGTTAGTTTGTTGCCCGCCGACGGCGGCGACAACCAATACCGTCTCAAAAGCGAAACGGACGGGCATGAGCGCGTTGTCCGCGAAGGGCAACTTACGTTGGTCTAATCCCGCCAATCCGACAAAGCACCCACGAGTCGCCGCCGCCCGTCTTCTCCCGGCGGCAACCCTACCCTGAGCCAGCGCGGCGATGCCGCAAAGGGCCGGACCAGGATGCCCCGTTGGCCAAGATGTTCGTAAAGAGCCCAAGCCCGAGGCGCATTGACCAGGCGGAACAGGGGCGTCCCGCCGGTAACCGACAAATTCGCCTGCACCAGCAGCGTGTCCAGAAGCCCGGCCTCACGAAATAATTTGGCGCGCGCAGCCTCCATCCAGGGGCGATCCGCTAGAGCGATCTGGCCGATCTGAAGAGCAGGACCACTGACCGGCCATGGCCCAAGCGCCGTCCGCAGCAATCGCGCCAAGGACGGCTCGGCGATCGCGAAGCCAAGACGCAATCCGGCGAGGCCGAAGAACTTCCCAAAACTGCGCAGCACAAGAAGGCCCGGCCCGGCATGGGAGGCGAGCGATTGCTCGGGCTCGACATCGCCGAAGGCTTCATCGACCACCAACAAACCGCCTTTTGCGACCAAGGCCGCAGAAATTTCCAGCAATCGCCCCAGATCATGCCGGCGCCCGTCCGGATTGTTGGGGTTGACCACCACCACCACCTCGGCATCGCCGATCCTCTCCACCGTCTCACAAGGCAAGACCTGGTGGCCCGCTCCCATCCAACTTTTGGCATGTTCGGAATAAGTCGGCCCGATCACGGCAACGCGAGAGAATGGCCGCAATCTCGGCAGAGTTTGAATGATTGTCTGACTACCGGCCGCCACCACGATTTTCTGGGCATCGAGGACGCCGTACGCCTCTGCTGCGACGGACCGCAGATCCCCCTCTACGGTCGCATCCGGCAACCGCTGACAATAGGTCAGGTCGACTGCCGGCAATGGATAAGGAAACGGGCTGACTCCTGTCGACAAATCCAACCAACCATCGGCTTGCCGCCCGAAACGAGCCTCGGCAGCCGCCAAATCACCGCCATGCGTTGGTAGAGCGAAGGGATCGAGAGAGGACGAAGGATGTCTCATGGCTCAAGAATCAATGCGTTTCATGGGGTGGATCAGTGGCGGCGCCACGATCTGCCGGTCAAGCCGGATCGAACCACAACGGGCATCGATAGTCGATAATGTTTTCGTTATCAACCTTGCCAAGACCGTCACCCGCAGGGCCAGCGGAACGGAGCAATCGGATATTTTACCGACGATGGAATATCCCCCAGCATTTTGCTTACAAATAGGTGCGCTTTCGCTGAATCTGACGAATCGTCAAATTTACGCTTCAAAACGCACCCCCGAACGGGCTACTTTGAAGACACGGGGGCAACACCGGCGACTGGGTCCAATTGACGATGGGAAGCGTCCGCCGGATTGTCGAGCAAGTAGAAGCCACGCGGTTCCATCCGTTGTTGGCTCGGGGAAACAGGGTCGGAGTCCTTTTGGCAACGGCGACGGATCGTATGGTTGGCGCGCGTGTTAGAAGTGTTTTCCGTTTCTGACCACCTCACTCCTTATGCTCCCCGTGGGATAGGCATCGGCCAGTACGATGCTTCGTCCCGGTTCCACGGTGCTGGTCAGGGGGGGAGAGGCGCTTGGCGGATCGGCGATCAATCATAAATCCCCAGGGAGGGATGTGGCGGCGCGTCTTGCGTAACGCCTTTCCCGAACGCCAAATTCTCGTTCGCGACCACGGACGAATCCGGTGTTTCAGCCTGAGTACGCTACATCAACTCCTTATCACCGGTGTCATTGCCGGCTGTGTGTTATGGGCCTTGCTGGCCACGGCGGCCTATTGCGATGGCGTCGCCATCCTGGCCTCGAAGGAAGATGAGATCGCCCATCGGACGGCCGAACTGGACGGTGTCAAGGCCAGTTACAAAGCGGCCTTCGGGCAGATGGATGAATTTCAATCCATTTTTGCCGGCATCACCTGCGAAATCACCGGCATTCAAGACAGCCTGCTGCGCATTGCCGAACGGAGCGTCACGTCACCCAAACGCGGCGCTTTGCCGCGACTGGATCCGGATGCCAGCGGCTGTCGAGTCGTCGCCAATGGCGGTTCCGCCGCGCCCGGACCGGCGGCCAACGGTGATACAAGGCGCATCGTCGGCACGCTCAAGGACGGATCTTCGCCCGATCAGGAGATATTGCGGCGCCGTGTCGCCCATCTCGAAGAGGAACTCGCCAAACTAAGAGCCAGCCACGGCGCTTTCCTGGAACAAACCGCTGGCGTCGCCGCGGTGCGTATCGGCGAGTTGGAGCGAGCACTCTCCGCCGTCGGAGTCGACGCAAAGACCCTGAACGGCGAGGCAAACCGCCGTCCACGCAGAAGCGAAGACGAAAAAATCAGTCTTTTCGGGCGAGGTGGGCCTTTTATCGCCGCCCGTCGGGGGGGCGGATCACCGGCCCTGGATAACTTCAGCCCGATAGCTTTGTTCAACACCCATGCCGACCGTCTCGACAATCTGACGACCGCGATCAGAACGCTCCCGCTCGGTGAGCCGCTCGCGGATTATGAAGTGACCAGTCCTTTCGGCGTGCGCAACGACCCGATCAATACGCAGACGGGAATCCATGAGGGTGTCGACCTGGGGGCGTCGACGGGGACACCCGTCATGGCGACGGGCGACGGGCAAGTGGTCTGGGCGTC
>DATNIV010000565.1:0-4399 GCA_035604255.1 Telmatospirillum sp.
CATCGAGCGGCCGGCGATGAACACTTTCACCGGAATCCCCTTGAACAAGGTCAGTTCCTCAGGGGTCAGTCCGCCGGTGACCGACAGTTCGAAGCCCATCTCGGCGAGCCTTCTGATCTTGGCCAGATCCTCTTCCGCCCAAGACTGGCCGGCCGCCTGGGCATCGCGGCCGCGGTGGTAGATCGCCTGGGTGACCCCGGCTTTGCGCCAAGCCGTCGCGTCCTCCCAGGACCAGTTGCCGAAAAGTTCGATCTGGACATCGCAGTTCTCGCGCTTGCGGGCGACGCTCATGGCGCTTTCGACGGTGGCGATCGGCGCGTTGCAGATCACCGTCATCCAGTTGGCGCCGTTGTCGTAACTCATCTTCGCCAAGACCGAGCCGGCGTCGGCCACCTTGATGTCGGCGGCGACGAAGTGCGTCGGGTAGAGGGCCCGCAAACAACGAACCGACTGCATGCCTTCCGCGGCGATCAGAATGGTTCCGGCCTCCAGAACGTCGACGTCGGCGGCGAGGAGACGGGTCGAAACCAGGGCGTCGGCCAGCGAGGTATTGTCGAGGGCAAGCTGCAAAAGGGGGAGCGGCATTTGTCTTTCCTTACTTAAAGGTCAGCGAAGATAGCTTCGAGATCGGCGCGGGTTTTGGCGGCGCGCAGCCGTCTGATCCGCTCCTCGTCATCAAGGAAGGTCGCAACGGCGACGATGGACTCCTCGGTCATCGTTTTGGCGTCGGTGGCGGCCAAAGTGATGAGGATGTCGATCGGGTCATTGTCCGGTTCGCCGAAATTGACCGGCGTCTTGAGGGTGACCAGGGCGAAGCTGTTTTTCTTGACGCCTTCTTCCGGTCGGCCGTGCGGCATCGCCATGCCGGGGGCGAGGACATACCAAGGCCCCAGTTCTTCGGTCATCTTGATGATGGCGTCGTAGTAGCGGGGTTCCACCGTATCGGCGCGAACCAGCAGGTCGACGCCAAGGCGGACCGCTTCCTTCCAGTCGGCGGCTTCGGCCTGCAGATGGATGCTATCGAGGGTGAGCAACTGTTTGGCCAGCGTCTTCATGAATGTCCCCCGGAATGTCTAAATGTTCGAATTGAACGAATTTGACGTTCGTATTGTGCATTCATGCCCATAGTCCACGCAAGGATAATTTTCGATGGCCGAGCGAATTTTCACCTCCGAGTCACGGTGAGGGGATGTAACAGACCGTCGATGGGAGGGGCGCCACGCTTTGTTAGTGTTGTATAATAGTCTTTAAAGTCAATAATCTATGATATTAAAGGTTATCGCGGATGGCGAGGTTGGGCGGCGGCTGTCCGGCGCCGCGACGAGCGGTGTCGCGTCGCTGTGAGATGTTCTTCAGGGAGGTATGGAGAGGGGGCGGGTCACCGCGATGCGTCATAAAGAGAGCGAAAAACATGGACGAATAGGATGTTTTATCTGAAATATCATGATTTTTCGCTGCTGTCTCGACTTAAACGGTCAATATGATCATAAATAAACGTCAATTGGATCAATTTTGCCCTTGCACGTCGCGTTCTTCGACAGGTAGTATGAATGACCATAGGGAAACATGGGTCATTCCCTCCGCAAATGACACTGAGGAGCGGCGGGATGATCCAAACAATCTGGCGTCGAGCGGGATGCTGACGAGGGCTAGGGCTTTTTAGGCTCCATTCCCTTGTTATGTTGTCCTGGATCAGAAACGCCGCAATAGGTAAGGGAGGATCCCGTGGACCTATTTGAAGTGCTCAATGGCGTATGGAACGGGCTGTTTACCAATGTCATCGCCGAACCGGCGATCTTCATCGGCCTGATCGTTCTGCTTGGCTATGCTTTGTTGCGCCGGCCTTGGTATGAATGTTTCAGCGGCTTTATCAAAGCCTCTGTCGGTTTTTTCATTCTGATCGTCGGGTCCGGTGGGCTGGTCAATACCTTCCGACCGGTGTTGGCCGGCCTGGCCGACCGCTTCCAACTGAAAGCGGCGGTGATCGACCCTTATTTCGGTTGGAATGCCGTCACGCAGGCCTTCAACAAGGCCGGCTGGACCACGTCCTACATCATGATGGCGTTGCTGATCGCCTTTCTGTGGAACATCACCCTGGTGGCCTTCCGGCGCTATACCAAGGTGCGCACCTTGTTCATCACCGGCCATGTCATGATCCAGCAGGCGAACACCAGTCTGTGGATGATCTTCATCGGCGTGCCGCTGATGCAGAACAATATCTGGGGTATCGTCGCTTGCGGCCTGCTGCTCGGCACCTATTGGGCGGTGTTTTCCAATCTCACCGTCGAGTGCACCCAGGAACTGACGGGCGGCGCCGGTTTCGCCGTCGGTCACCAGCAGATGGGCGCGGTGTGGCTGACCAGCAAGATCGCCCCGAAGATCGGCAACAGGGATCGTTCCGTCGAACATCTCGAACTGCCGGGCTTCTTCAAGATCTTCAATGACAATGTGGTCGCCGCCAGCACCTTGATGCTCATCTTCTTCGGCGCGATCCTCTATGTGCTTGGTCCGGACTATCTGGCCTCCAAGAATGCCTTCAATCCGGCCAGCGGTGAATTGTTCATCAAATATGTCTTCAAGACGTCGGTACATTTCGCCGTTTATCTCTATATCCTGCAGTCCGGCGTCCGGATGTTCGTCGCCGAATTGACCCAGTCCTTCCAGGGTATTTCCGACACCTTGCTGAAGGGTGGTCTGCCGGCCATCGATTGCGCCGCCACTTACGGCTTCGACGCGGCGGGCGGCAACTCGGTCCTGTTTGGGTTCACCATGGGGGCCATCGGTCAGTTCGTGGCGATTGCCGGCCTGCTGGTCTTCCATTCGCCGATCATGATCATCACGGGGTTCGTCCCCGTCTTCTTCGACAACGCCACCCTGGGCGTCTTCGCCAATCGCTTCGGCGGCGTCCGGGCCTTGGTCATCATTTGCTTCCTGTGCGGCGTTCTCCAGGTGCTGGGCGGCGCCGTGGCGGCGGGACTGACCGGGCTCTACGAATTCGGCGGCTATCATGGAAATATCGACTGGGATACGATTTGGACGCTCAATGCCTGGTTGTTCCAAGCCTTCGGCGTCTATGCCATCGCCGCGTTGATCGTCCTCATGCTGTTGATCCCGCAATTCCAATATCGTCGCAACAAGGCGCATTATTTTATCGATGCCGAAGTGGGCGCCGCCGAATGATTGAGTCATCGGCGTCCCATCGACGCTTCGCTCGAAATTGACGAAAATTGGTGTTCCGGATCATCTCCGTACCGGTGATCCGGACCCCGTTTCAAGGAAGAAAGCCATGCTGAAAGTCGTCGCCGCCTGCGGAAACGGAATGGGCACCTCGCAGATCATCAAGATGAAGATCTCGAACGTTTTCAAAAGATTGTCGATTGCGGCGGATGTCGCTCACATGTCGGTCGGGGAAGCGACCAGTCAGGCCTCGAATTTCGATGTCGTCTTCTGTTCCGAATCGCTTACCGGCAACTTCAAGGGCGGCCCCAAGACCAAGGTCATCGGTCTCAAGAATCTGCTGTCCGAGCAGGAAATTGAAACCAAGATCAAGGCCGCCGGCATCATCTGATCGGCCAGAGGATTGGTGTCGATATGACTTATCGGGTTGTGGCATTCGATTTGGACGGCACTCTGCTGGATTCGCGGCGGCGTATCCGTGACGACACGCTGGCGGCGTTGCGCGAGGTCCGGGAAAAAGGGCTCAAGGTCATCGTGGTGACCGGACGCCATCATGTGGCCGCGCACGCCTATCATGATCTACTGGGACTCGAGACGCCCATCATCTGCTGCAACGGCGCTTATGTCTTCGACTATGCCCAGGCGGCCGTCTTGGCGGCCAACCCGCTGAAAAAGGACCAGGCCCGCGCCCTGGTGGCTCTTTCCAGACGCCACGGGCTCCATAATTTCGTCTATACCGAAGACGCCATGACGTTCGAGGACGAGAATGATCACGTCAAAGGCTTGCGCGTCTGGGCCGAGGACTTGCCGGCTCGGGTGAAGCCGACGATGCGCAAAGTGGACAATTTCGAAGAGGTGATCGAACAGGCCCTCGTCATCTGGAAATTGGTGATTTCCCATCCTGTTACGGCCGTCCTCGACGCCGGGATCGCCGAGATGAAGCGGGATGTCGAGGTGAGTTACGAGTCGTCTTGGCACAACCGCATGGATGTCGCCCAACTCGGCAACAGCAAAGGGGGGCGTCTCGCCGAATGGGTGCGGGGCCAAGGCATCGAAATGGCGGACGTCATCGCCTTTGGCGATAGCGACAATGACATCAGCATGCTGACGCAAGCCGGAGTCGGTGTCGCCATGGGAAACAGCGTCGATGAGGTGAAAGCCTGCGCCAACTGGGTGACCAGCGGCAATGACGGCGACGGTATCGCGGCCGCGCTGCGGCGCT
>DATNIV010000566.1:0-5551 GCA_035604255.1 Telmatospirillum sp.
AAGCCGCAGGTATTGGGATTGGTTACCATGACCGCGGCGACGTCGCCCCCCAACTTGCTCTTCAGCGCGTGGAGATCGACGCGGCCACGAGAGGTGGCCGGAATGGAATCGACGGTAAAACCGCAGGCGGCGGCGCTGGCCGGGTTGGTTCCATGCGCCGATTCGGGAACCAGCACACGGGTTCGCGTCTCGCCACGATCCTCCAATGCCGCCCGGATGGTCATCATCCCGCAGAATTCGCCATGGGCGCCGGCCGCCGGGCTCATGACGATGGCCGGCATCCCGGTCAACGTCTTCAGCCAGTGCGCCGTCTGGTCGATCAGTTCCAGCGCGCCCTGCACCGTGCTTTCCGGCTGAAACGGATGAATGTCGGCGAGACCGGGCAGGCGCGCCATCTTTTCGCCGAGCCTGGGGTTATGCTTCATGGTGCAAGAGCCCAGCGGATAGAACACGGAATCGATGCCGACGTTCTTTTGGCTGAGCCGGGTGTAGTGGCGCATCACCGTCGGCTCGGAAAGGCCAGGCAGACCGATGGGGTCGCGACGGCGCAAGGCCCCCAGCCGGTCGACGACCGGTTCGGGGACGACCGGCAAATCGACACCGCTTTGTCCCTTTGTGTCTTGCTCGAAAATCAAGGGCTCTTCGATCAGCAGACCCCGGTTGCCACTGATGCTCTTCGTCATGACAACACCTCGCCAAGAGCGGCGGCCAACTGATCCATGTCCGATTCGGACGTCATCTCGGTGGCGGACACCAACAGCAAATCGGCCAGTTCAGGATAAGACGGATAAAACCGCGAAACCGGCACGCCGGCCAGAATCCCCCGGTCCGCCAACAGATCGACCACCGGCGCGGCCGCTTTTGGCAAGACCACGGTGAATTCGTTGAAAAATGTTTGGTCGAGCACGCGAACGCCTTTCACCCGGCGAAGTTTGTCCGCCAAGCTCGCCGTTTGGGCGTGATTGATCTCGGACAAGCGGCGGAACCCCTCCTCGCCCAGCAAGGCCAAGTGGATCGAGAAGGCCAAGGCGCAGAGGCCCGAGTTGGTGCAAATATTGCTCGTCGCCTTTTCCCGGCGAATATGCTGTTCGCGGGTCGAGAGCGTCAACACCCAGCCGCGCCGCCCCTCGACATCGACGGTTTGACCAACCAGACGGCCGGGCATCTGGCGCAGATATTTTTCAGCCGTGGCGAAAAGCCCCAGACCAGGCCCCCCGAAGTTCAGTCCATTACCGATGCTTTGACCTTCGGCCACCACGATATCGGCCCCCATGGCGCCGGGCGGCGTGATCATCCCCAGGGACACCGGTTCGGTAACCGCCACCACCAGCAACGCCCCCTGGTCATGGCAGACCACTGCCAACGCCGTCAAATCTTTGACGCGGCCGAAAAAGCCGGGATTTTGCACGACCACGCAGGCGATATCGGGTCCAACCCGTCCCAAGAGATCTTCGAAATCGAGCGGATCGGGATCCAAGGCTTCGACCTCCAAGCCGCTGTATTGCAGGGCGGTCGCGGTCACGCTCCGGTAATGCGGGTGCAGATTTCCCGACAGCAGAATCCTCTTGCGCTTGGTGATGCGGCAGGCCATGGCGGCGGCCTCGGCGGTCGCCGTCGCCCCGTCATACATCGAGGCGTTGGCCACATCCATGCCGGTGATCAACGCGACCTGGGTCTGGAATTCGAACAGATATTGCAGCGTTCCTTGGGCGACCTCCGGCTGATAAGGCGTATAGGACGTCAGAAATTCGCCGCGCTGGATCAGAGCGTCCACCGTCGCCGGAACGTGATGGCGATAGGCGCCGGCACCGAGAAAAAAGGGCGCGCATCCGGCCGATAAATTTTTCTGGGCCATGGCGATGAGCCGGCGCTCGACCTCCATTTCGCTGGCATGGTGCGGCAGATCGACCGGGGTATCGCGTCGCGCCGCGGCAGGCACGTCGGCGAACAGATCATCGACGCTGGCGACGCCGATGGCCCCCAACATGGCGTGCCGGTCGTTATCGGTAAGCGGCAAATAGCGCATCGACGGTCACTCCAGGCTCTTGACGAAGGCATCGTAAGCGGCCCGGTCCATCAATTCGCCAAGCTCCGCCGGATTGGACAGGCGGAGAGTGAAAAACCATGCGCCCTCCTCGGGAGATTCGTTGATCAAACCGGGTTGATCGACGATCGCGGCATTGACCGAGGCAACCTCGCCGCTGACCGGCGAAAACACTTCCGACGCGGCCTTGACCGATTCGACCACTGCCGCCTCGTCACCCTTGGTCAGAGTTTTGCCCACGGCCGGCAGTTCGACGAACACCACATCGCCCAACGCGTGCTGAGCATAGTCGGAAATACCGACCACGGCGTCGTCGCCGGTGACCTTGACCCACTCATGGTCCTTGGTGAAATAGACTTTTGCCATGCAAATCCCCTGTCGCTTAAATTTTCCGATAATGATGAGGCACAAACGGCATCTCGAAGACGACCGCCTCGCGCGGCGTGCCGCGCACCAGCAATTCGACCGCAGTGCCCGCCTTGGCGAAGGACGTCTGCACATACCCCATGGCCACGGGGCCGCCAACCGAAGGGCCGAATCCACCGCTGGTCACCTCGCCAATGATCTGACCGGCTTTGTCGGTAATCGGCGTATGGGCGCGCGCCGGCGCCTTATCGAGAGATTTGATCCCGACCCGCAAGCGAGGAGGGCCATCCCTCAATTGCCGCTGAATCACCGCGGCACCGGGAAACCCGCCTTGCTCACGCCGCCGCTTTGAGATGCTCCACACCAACGCGGCCTCAACCGGCGTGGTTTCTTCGTCGATATCGGAACCGTAGAGACACAACCCCGCCTCCAGACGCAAGGAATCGCGCGCCCCCAAACCAATCGGCAGCACCTCGGGTTCGGCCAGAAGACGACGCGCCACATCTTCGGCGCGGTCGGCGGGAAGTGAAATCTCGAAACCGTCTTCGCCGGTATAGCCGGACCGGCTGACCAGACAGGCCGCACCTAAGATGTCGAGGCAACGGTAGCTCATGAAGGGCATCGATAAGGCATCCGGCGCCAGTCGCGCCAATACCGTCGCCGCCTCCGGCCCTTGCAAGGCCAGCAACGCCCGATCCGTCAATTCCTCGATGGTGCCCGCTTTTCCCAGGCCAGCCTTCAGATGGGCGATATCGGCCCCCTTGCAAGCGGCATTGACGATCAGAAACAGATGGTCGCCGGCATTGGTCACCATCAGATCGTCCCGGATGCCCCCCTGATCGTTGGTCAACTGACTGTAGCGGATGCGACCTTCGGCCAAGGCTTGCAGATCGCCGGGCAACAGCCGCTCCAAGGCTTGGACACGGTCGGCGCCGCGGATGATCGCCTGGCCCATATGCGACACATCAAAAAGCCCGGCGGCCTGCCTGGTATGGAGATGTTCGGCCAGGACGCCTGTGGCATATTGGACCGGCATCTCATAGCCGGCGAAAGGCACCATTTTGGCGCCGAGTTCGAGATGCAATGAATGAAGCGGCGTGCGAATTGAATCTGGATTCACGCGGAAGCCCCCCTTGGATGAGCCAATCCGCTTCCAACAATGAAAGCGGCTTGCCCCCCTCTGTCCTTTAGACCTGAAAGATTCACCGACGATGTCCGTCAGCTTTCATCTTCGGTGAGACGATGGGTATGGATCCATCGTCTGCTTTCCAGAGAGTCATCCCCCCGCGGTCCTTTTGCCTGAGAGTTTCCAGGGGCGGTTGCTCCTTCGGCGTCGGCCAAACGGCCGATCTCTCCCACGGGGATCATCTGTATAATGAACCGCAGTTTACCTGTCGTATGCCGAAGGTCAATCCTTTGAACGATGATCGCCAGGACAATCGGGCGAACGCCCGATTGTCCTGGCGACGATTGCCTATTCTAATGCCTTAAGTCCCGCACGCCACAAGCGCCGGCAGCTGCCCGCGCCCGTGGCGGTTCCTTACTTATTTGCTTTTTGCTGACGATTGAACGTCAGTTCGTCGGGTGTCAGTTGCAGTCCGACAAAAACCTCATACCTCGGAAGCGTCTTCAAATCGGCGATCGGAATGGAAATCTGAACGGCGCTGTCGACGTAATGCAGTTGGTTGGAGTCGGACGGGAACTCCAGGGTGACCGGCAACACCTGCTTGGCATTCGGATCGGGATAGAACGCCGGAATGGCAATATAATAAGCGACATCGGCACGTCGGCCGGTCATGGCCGGACGACGCTCCGCATCGATCCCGAGTTCCAGAGAAATGTTCATCTGCCGGGTCTCGAAGTCGTAATGGCAGGTTCCATGAAAGCTGGTCATTTCGGCCTTCAATGTGACATCGGAAGCATCCCGTCCCGAACCCGGCCGAAATTTCGTGACCGCGACCGAATCGGCCAAAGCGGAAACCCGTGGGCACAGCGGCGGTTCTTCCTTGTCGAAAACCTTACAAGCGGACAAGGAGAGAAGAGCGGTAAGCAAGGTGATACTGCGCGTGGCAAAATTCATAATGTCAATTCCGTCCGTGACTGCCATTGCCGGAGAAGGCCTTGCGGCCAATATAAAAAACGGCTCCTGCCCTTCTTCAGCGGTGAATGCCTTGGGGGTCAGCCCCCATACCTCAATCTACTCCAACGCAAAAGAGCGGAAACGTGCCAACACCAGAAGGCTATATCGGAAACGGCTCTACGCACAGGGCCACAGCCATGCCGAGGCTCCTATCTCCGAACACGCACCCATGCATGAGTTGATCTTTTGCACGCGACGCAATTCTGCTATTGCTGGCGACTGTAGTGAACCACGGGACGGCGCACAAGCTGCCGTAATCGAGTTCCGTCGTTCCACCCCTGCCACCTGGGGATCATGATCAAACGCCCGCTCACAATTCTTCTGGCCAGTCCGCGCGGATTTTGCGCCGGAGTCAATCGCGCCATTCACATCGTCGAAGAGGCTTTACGCCGATTCGGGCGACCCGTTTATGTGCGCCATGAAATCGTCCACAACCGCTATGTCGTCCATTCTCTCGAAGCGCAAGGCGCCGTCTTCGTCGAGGAACTCGACGATGTGCCGAATGATCGGCCTGTGGTCTTTTCCGCCCATGGCGTGCCGAAAACAGTTCCGGCTGCGGCCGAGGCACGCGGCATGTTCTATCTGGATGCCACCTGCCCCCTGGTGACCAAGGTTCACCACGAAGCCGCCCGCCATGTGCTGGAAGAACGCCAGATCATCATGATCGGGCATTCCGGCCATCCGGAAGTGGTGGGCACCATGGGACAAGTCCCCGACGGCAGCATCTTGTTGGTCGAAACGATCGAACAAGCCAAGACCGTCGCGCCATCCCGCGATAAGAATCTCGCCTATATCACGCAGACGACCCTCTCGGTGGATGACACCGCCGAGATCGTCGCCGTGCTGCGCCAGCGGTTTCCCGATATCGAGGGGCCGCATAAGGAAGATATCTGTTACGCCACCACCAACCGTCAGCAATCCATCAAGGCGATCGCGCCCAGATGCGACGCCGTCCTGGTGATCGGCGCGCCCAATTCTTCGAATTCGCGACGCCTGGTGGA